>PXDE01000046.1 GCA_003566475.1 PVC group bacterium
CTGCAGCAGGAGGTGCCGGTCATCCCCGAGCCCGGCTCCGGCATCCTGATCCTGGCCGGAGCGCTGGCCCTCCGGACCTGGCGCCGGGTGAAGGGCAAGCGGGGCCCCGGTTCCCGCCACGCCGCCGCGTAGCCGCAGCCTGGAGATCGTTGCTCGCGGCCCCCGCCGCCAACCTAGCCGAACGGGGCGGGGGCCGCGTTGCGGCGTGGCGCCCTCCGTGGCGGAATGCGCGTAGCATTCTGACGTGCCCGGAACGTGCCCGATCGGGGCTGAGAAAGAGCTTCGCACGCACCGGGCTCAGATCCGCGCCGTTCCCGCGATCATCCAAACGCTTGGCGCGTTCGGCTACGCCGCGGCACGTCGGAATCTGGCCCTACGGCAGTCGCCCCGAACGGCTGAAAATTTGCGCGGGATGCCGAACTTCGTGGGGATAGTAGGACGGATGGACACGGATGGGGGGGTATCCTCGTCCTTGGCGGACTGGCCCTGGAGTGGGTCCACGCTCCGACGTGGACCTTCCGGGCGCCAGCGGGTTGGCCACGTTCCCGCCGTGGCGGGATGGCCGCACGAGGTGGTGTCGCGCGAAACTCGCTATCGAACCTCGCCGCTCGGATGGCCGGTGTAGGGAGTCTGCAGGGCTCAGCCGGATAAAGCATGGGACAGTACGCTGAAGGAAACGGCCCGTTCGGCGAACTCACGACAAGCTGGAAGCCGTTTCTACGGGGTGGACGTGCCCGGGGTCCGTAGCTACGGCTTCCAGCCTGCCCTGAGCCTGCCGAGGGGTGGCCGGACAGGGGGTAAACGGACTGGCCCGGTAGCCTTTCGAGGTGTAGATTGCAGGCATGAAGCACTTGAAGATTATCGTGGAAAGGCATGCCGATGGCTATGTGTCCTATCCGGTCGGTCTCAAAGGGGTGGTGGTAGGCCAGGGCGACACCTACGAACAGGCACTTCTCGATTTGCAGTCGGCAGTCCGGTTCCACTTGGAGACATTCGGGCCTGAGGCTCTGGAGAGTGAGGAGCCGGTCCTGGATGCCTTCGTAGCCGAGGCCCTTTACTAGCCGATGTCCAAGTTCCCGGTGGATGCTCCCATTGAATCGCCCTTTCAGGGCTCAAACCGTAAGAGGTACGGTTTCCCAGGGCTTTCGCCCTGGGCTTTTCTGAGTCGCCCCTCCAGGGCTGAAAGAACTTGCCCGGTCACAAGCCCTGAAGGGACGGCTTAGCCCAGCCTGGGCCGTGAAGCCCATGAACCTGGATTTTCAAGGGATTGGAGCCCTGAAAGGGCGATTCAGTGGGGAGCGACCCCATCATGGCGTTTAGGTTGACGCGTATGCGCAGGGCGGACTACACCGCGACAGGTTGACCATCCCACGGGGGGGGCGCCCGTCCTGGGCGGCGGGGCAGGGCCTATGTGGAAAGGCCAGCCTGTCGCTGCGAAGCGCTGCGCGAAGACGGATCCCCGGCCGTCTCCCGTGGAAGAACAGGCCCTGGACCAGACCGAGTCACGGAGCTTCGCGCTCGGATCGGTCTATCCGACGAGCAAGGCCCGCCGCGAAGCCACGCAGGCCTCGAGCGCGGTCCAGCCCCGCTTGAAGGCGTCGAGGAAGTGCTGTACGGGGCCGTAGTCGGAGAACGCCTCCTCGGCGAGTCCGTCCTCTTCCCAGGCCTGGCGGAACACGTCGAGCTTGTCGCACAGCTCGGCCACCGCGGCCGGATCGGGCTTGGCGTGAATGCTGTCCTCGACCGGCGGGTCGAGGGCGTCGATCTCGTCGGCGGTGTCCGGGTTGATGGTGATGTGCATGTCGCCGCCGGTGAGGCCGGTGAAATGGTGGAGCCCGCGGGCCCCTCCGCCCAGCATCACCCCCGGGTACCCCCGTTCCTTAAGCAGGCGGTACTGCTTACGGGCGACCATGCAGCCGGCCTGGTCGAGGAGGCCGGGATCAATTCGGATCCCGTCGCGCTCCGCCACCTTCTTCAGGTGCTCGTCGAAGATCCCGGAGATGTGGGTGACGTAGTAGGCCGGCCGCTGCCCGGTGGCTTCGGAGACCCGGCGGTATAGCTCGCAGGCGGCCACGGCCTGGGCCAGGGCGAAGATCTCGGTGACGATGACCGGGAACCCCTCGCCCACCAGCACCTCGATGGCCCGCAGGCCGCTGTGGGTGGCCGGGATTTTGGCGATGAAGTTCGGTCCCAGATCCCGGTATTCGCG
Organism: PVC group bacterium; assembly: GCA_003566475.1. Taxonomy (GTDB): domain Bacteria; phylum Verrucomicrobiota; class Kiritimatiellia; order SS1-B-03-39; family PXDE01; genus PXDE01. The sequence continues at coordinate 2,210 of PXDE01000046.1, forward strand.
GGCTTCCCGGAGGATGTGGTCGGTGTCGTGCTCCATGAACGGATTGCCCTGGATGGACACCCACCCCAGCGTGCCGCCGCTCGCCTCATGCACGGGACGGAACACCTCCATCACCCGCTTGGTGAGCCGGGCGGCCACCCGATGCGCGACCTCCGCGTCGCCAAGGTCGGGCTCAAGCGCCTCGTCCACCATGGTTTCGACGGTCCCCGGATCGGCCTTGAGCATCTTGGCCCCGTAGGTGGGGTTGGTGGTGCAGGCGACCGCTCCCTGGGCGATGGCCCGCCGCGCCTCGTCGGGCGTGGGGTTGTTGATCCAGAGCCGGGTTTCGGTGGAGGCGTGCAGGCGGTGGAAGTAGGTCTCGGGCATGGCGGATTCTCCTGTGGCGGACCGGGAACCCGGAGCACATGGCCAAGTCCGCCCGCGACTGGTCTTCGATACCACGGACACTAGGGCACGGCAAGCGGGAGACGCCCTCGTCGGTCCGGCCTTCCTGCCCTGAGCCTGATTTCCCTGAGCGAAGCCGAAGGGCCGAAGGGTGGCCGGACATGCGGAGTCGCGGGTGTCCGCCTGCCTGCCGCAGGCAGGTCGGAGGACCGCCGGACCCACGATGTGGCGGTGTCGCAGAGCAGCCAGGTCCGATCCCGATCCGACCATAGGGAAGGCGGATCTTGGGTGGGGTCGCATTCTGACCACGGGCAAGTCAAAGCGGTGTCGTCGTCCCGCAGACGGGACTCTGCCACCGCCCGTCTTCGCCCCGCTTCGCTTGGCTACGCCGAGGCAGGCAGTCCAAAACGGAGGCCGTGGGGGCAGAAGGGCCGCGATATGGACTGCGGCGGCACTGCCTCCTGACGGCGTGGATCTCGCTCCGGCACCAACGGCCCCCACGGTCCTCTGGGGCCAACACGCCCCCCGCGACGCCGCTTTGGCTTCTCCCCGCTGGTGAGGTGGTGTCTCAGAACAGGGGAGGCCTCTCAACCGCAGGGCGTCAGTCCGCTGCCCCGAACGGCTTGAGCATCCGGTCCGGGCCCAGCGGTTCGGGGTCGGTCTCCAGCATCTCCACGTCCTCGCGGTCTTCGAGGCGGCGCACTGCCTCCGGGGAGGCCCATAGCTCGTCGATGCGCAGGGTGTTTCGGACTCGGAAGAGCACCGCGCGCTCCGGGTCCAGCACCCGGCTGGTGCGCAGGGCGAAGACCAGGCCCTGGGCGTCGTCGTCGACCAGGACCGGGATCTTGCCCCGGGCCATGTAGGTGCTGGTGTAGAGGTTCTCGTAGGTGGTCGGCAGGTCCACCTTGTCGAACAGGCGGCGGGCGGTGTTCCGGGGCCGGGGCATCCACTGGGAGCCCGCCAAGGACACGTTCACGGCCACCCCGGCGGTGGCCGACGGACGGGTGTTCGCCCTGACCACGGCCGGCTGGATCCACGCCCTCGACGCGGCCACCGGCGATCCCCTGTGGGAGGCCCCGCTCCCCTGGGCCGAGGGCGCGGCCCGGGCCCGGGCCGAAGCCCTGGAGCGCCGGCGGCTCGCCTCCGGATCCGGCGTGCAGGGCGGGTCCCGCATCGTGGTCGGCGACACCCTGGTCACCCCGGACTACCGGGACGGGCTGATGGCCTTCGACGTGGCCACCGGCGAGGTCCGCTGGCACCGCCCGCGCAGCGGCACCTCGGCGGCCACCCCCGTGGCCTGGTCGGCCGGCGGGGCGGACTTCGTGATCTCCCCCGCCCCCAACGGGCAGGTGGTGTGCGTGGCCGTGGCCACCGGCGAGGAGGCCTGGCGGATCGAGGACGCGGGCACCACGCGCTACGACCTCGCGGTGGCCGGAGACACCCTGGTCCTGCACCGGGGTTCGGGCGAGGACGCCCGCCTGGCCGCCTACCGCATCCGGCCCGACGGATTCGAGACCGCCTGGGAGCTGCCCGCCGACCTCGGCGGCATCGACGGCCGCCCGGTGGCCATCCACGACGGCGTGGTCTATGCCAAGCTGACCGCCGGCACGGCGGCCATCGCCCTCGGCGACGGCGAGGTGCTGGCCCTCCACTCGCGCCGCTGGGGCAGCGCCTCGCCCCTGTTTGTGGCCGAAGGCCGCCTGCTCGACCAGCCCGACGCCACCCACAGCCGCACCGAGTTCCGCATGCACGAGGCCGACCCCGCCGGCTTCCGGGTGCTCCACGAGCTGTGGCGCCCGCCCCACGGCCAGACCTCGGCCTACTACCGGCGGATCATGACCCACCCCATCGTGGACGGCCGCATCTTCCTCCGTGGCGGCTCGGGGATCTATGCGTATGATCTGAGGCAGCCCGGGAGGGATGAGTAGCCAGTGATCCGGTGGTCGGTGAGGCCCGCTGCGCGGCGGTTTCATTGGGATTGGGGATTGGTTTCATTGGGTGATGGCTGCTCGTTCGCTTTCGCTATCGCTATCGATTCTCGCGGTTCGGACGGGGGCACGGGGAGCCTCGGAACCGCAGGATGTCGAACGTCGAGCGGGTAGCCAGTACCTCGCTTTCTGAGAAAGCGAGGGCGCGTGTCTGGCGCCTGGCTGGAGGAAGGCCTGGCCATGGGCTCCTCTTCCTCCGAACCGGGCCCCTCCCCGCCCCCTCGCACGGCAGGAGACTGCCGTGGCTACACCGGCCCGCCTCCGCCGAGGCTTCGGCGGGCCCGCACCAAGCACCCGACTTCGCGCAGGCGCTTCGTCGGGCAAGCCAGGCACCAGGCACCAAGCACGAAGCACCAGGCACCAGACTCCCCCCCCC
>PXDE01000041.1 GCA_003566475.1 PVC group bacterium
CCGGACCATCGGCCGCCGGTGCGTCCGGGAAGGGCTGGGCACCCTGGACCTGGCCGTCGTCCACGAGAAGGCGGTGATCGCGGAACTGCCGGCCTTCACGTCCGCGAAGGACCGGGACCAGGCCCTGAAGCGGGCGGGGGCGTTCTTCGCCGAGGCCATGCTCCCCCTGGAGGCGACCCACCGCTCGGCCATCGAGGCCAACGGCCGCCTGGAGCGGTCGAGCCAGGATCTGCGGAAGCGGACCCGGGATCTGGCCGCCTCCAACCGCAAGCTCCAGCGGGAGATCGCCCGGCGGCTGGCCACCGAGGCCTCGCTCCGGGAGAGCGAACGGGAGGCGGCCCGCCTCCTCGGGGAGTCCCTGCGCATGCAGGAGCAGCTCCGCCTCCTCTCCCGGCGGGTCCTCTCCGTCCAGGAGGAGGAGCGCAAGCGGATCAGCCGCGACCTCCACGACGTGGTGGCCCAGATGCTGGCCAGCATCCAGGTGCGCCTGGACACCCTGAAGAAGGAGGCGGCGGCGGACGCCCGGAACCTGGGCCGGAAGGTGTCGAGCACCCAGCGCCTGGTCGAGCGGTCGGTGAACTGCGTGCACAAGTTCGCGCGGAACCTGCGGCCGGCCGTGCTCGACAACCTGGGCCTGGTCGCCGCCCTCCATGCCTATGCCACGTCGTTCAGCCAGCAGACGGGGATCCGGGTGACCATGGTCGGATACCGGGCCCCCGATCCGCTATCCGCGGCCAAACGGACCGCCCTGTTCCGGGTCGCCCAGGAGACGCTGGCCAACGTGGCCCGGCACGCCAAGGCCGACCAGGTCCGGCTGACCCTCCGCAAGAGCGCCGAGTCGGTGACCATGCGCATTCGGGACGATGGCTGCGGATTCGACACGGAGCGGATGTGGACCCGGGGGAAGGGGCGGAGCCTGGGCCTGCTCGGCATGCGCGAGCGGATCGAGATGGTCCGGGGGACGTTCACCGTGACCTCCGCCCCCGGGCAGGGCGCCACCATCGAGGCCAAGATTCCCATCCGCAACGGCAACCCCAGAAAAGGCGGCTCCCCATGACCTCATCCTCCCCCATCACCGTGCTGCTGGCCGAGGACCACAAGGTGGTCCGCCAGGGCCTGCGCATGCTCCTCGACTCCGAATCCGACATCCGGATCGTCGGCGAGGCCACCAATGGGCGCCAGGCCGTGGACATGGCCGTGGACCTCCGCCCCTCGGTGGTGGTCCTCGACATCGCCATGCCGGTCCTGAACGGCCTGGAGGCCGCCCGGCAGATCCACGAGGCCGCCCCGGAGTCCAGGGTGCTCATCCTCTCCGCCCACAGCGACGACGCCTATGTCGAGAGCGTCACCGCGTCGGGGGCGTCGGGCTACCTGGTCAAGCAGGCGTCCGCCCAGGATCTGGTCGAGGCGATCCGGGACGTCCACCAGGGGCGCACCCATTTCAGCCCGGCCATCGCCCGGCGCCACCGGAGGCTGCACCCGAAGCGGATCGACCGGAACGGGAAGGTCTCCGACGAGGGCCCTCATCTCACCCATCGGGAGGTGGAGGTCTTTCAGCGGATCGCGGAGGGCGAGGCCAACAAGCAGATCGCGGACGGGCTGGACATCAGCATCAAGACCGTGGAGAAGCACCGGGCCAGCCTCATGAAGAAGCTGGACCTCCACAACACCGCCGCCCTCACCCGGCACGCCATCGCGACCGGGATCATCGAGAGCAGCGTGCAGCTCACCATCGAGTAGGCGGCGGCGAGGCTCCGGCGCGCAGGGCGGGACGCGAAGGCGGATCCCCGCCCGCCTCCGGCGGAAGCCAAAGCGGCGTGGCGGTCGGCAGGCCTCCCTTCCCGCCGCAGTCCATACCGCGGCCCCCCGTGGCCGACATTCTCCATTGTGGAGTGCGGGGGCAGGGTCCCGTCCGCGGGACGGCGACACCGCTTTGGCTTGCCCGGGGCCTGGAGCACGGGCCGCTCTTGGCCTGACCTCCCTTCTACATTCTACATTCTGCGGTTCTCCGGTTCTGCGGTTTCCCCCGGCCCCCAATCCCCAATCCCCAATCCCTCTCCAAGGGTTAGACCCCATGGCCGGCGCCTGCGGTCTTCGGGCAGGATGGGGTCCACAGGCGAAACCCCACCTCCGGAGGCTCCGATGTCCGCGCTCCCGCTCCCCCGCTCCCACCGCAATCCATCCGCCACCTTTCCCCATCGGCCCGAGGGCTTCGGCCCCCGCGTCCGGCCGGCCGCCCCGTTTCCGCCCCCGGCTTCGGAGCCCTTCCGTCTCCCCGGCGCATGGAAGGCGCCCTCCTTCGCGACCCGGGCCGGAGCGGACGTCCCCGCCGAGCCGGGGCCCCGGTAGGGATAGACCCCCGTGGCGAACGCACCCGTGAATCCGTACTGTGGATCGTCATGACGTTCCTCTTCGCACTCATGCTCCTGGCCGGCTTCGGGGTGTTCGTCGTCCGCTTCCGGAACGGGTCGGCCCCGGCCGGGCTGGTCGCCCTGGGCCTGGTGCTCCTCCTGGCCGGGCTGGCCATGCGGAGCGTCCTGCGCTCCCGGGACGCCCCGTTCGAGGACGAGGCCCTGGCCGCCCACCTCGCCCTGGGCCGGGGCGCGGGTGAACTGGCCCGCGTCCTCCGCGTCGGCCCGGGCCCGGTGGTGATTCTGGATCCCCCCTCGGACATTCCCCTGGTCGAGGACGCGCGCCGGGCCCGCCGCCGCGGGCTGGCCCGGGAGCTGCGGAGGATCTCCGTGGTCGAGGCGGATCTGTTCGGGGGCGACTTCCCCGTGCTGGCCTCGGCCGAGGCGGATCCCATGGATCCCCGCCTCCTCGACCATGTGCTCCGACGCCATGAGGGCGCCAGCGCCGTGGTGTCATACCAAAGACTAAAACGTATCGGTATAAAATATGCTTGCCGTCCGGGAGGGCTCCGGCCATGATAGCGGCATGAAACGAGGACGCCCCAAACTCCACCTTACCGTTTCGGACTCCCAGGCCGAATCCCTTCGCCGCAAGTACCGCGAGACCTCCGACGTGCGCGTGAAGGAGCGCGCGCAGGCCGTGCTCCTGGCCACGGGGGGACGCCACACCTACGAGGAGATCGGCAGGGTGGTGGGGCGTTCCCGGAGCACGGTGCAGGTCTGGATCGCCGACTTCGTCCGGGACGGGCTGGGAAGCCTGGAGACCCGCCAGGGGAAGGGGGGCGGCCGCCCCACGGCGATGCGCGGGGCCAAAGTCCAGAAGGAGCTGAAGAAGGGGCTGAAGGCCGGGCGATGGACCACCGAGCCCGAGGCCCGGAGCTGGCTGGCCGACCGCTTCGGGATCCGGCGCTCGCGCACGAGCGTGCGGTACTGGCTGCGCAAGGCGGGGGGCGCGGTCAAGGTGCCCCGGCCGGTGCATGGGAAGCAGCGCGCCGGCGACGCCGCGGAGTTCCGGGCGAGCTTCCAGGAGCGGCTCCAGGCGCTGGAGGTCCCGGCGGGCTCGCGGGTGCGGGTCTGGGTGCAGGACGAGGCCCGTTTCGGGCTGCACACCGTGCTCCGCCGCTGCTGGGGCCTGCGTGGGGTCCGCACGGTCAGGCCCGTGCAGCGGAAGTACCAGTGGGGGTACCTCTACGGGGCGCTGGAGGTGGTCGAGGGGATCAGCGAGTTCGCCTTTCTGCCTTCGGTGGATCTGGGGCTGACCCGGATCTTCCTGGAGCAGATCGCCGACCGCGATCCGGAGGCCCACCATGTGGTGATCTGGGACCAGGCGGGGTTCCACCCCAGGCCCGGTTCGCCGGACCTGCCCGGGCGTGTCCACCTGCTCCCGCTGCCGCCCTACTGCCCGGAGCTCAACCCGAGCGAGCGCCTGTGGGACATCCTCAAGGACGCCGTCGCCAACAAGGTGTACCGGGCGCTCGGGGGCATCCAGGGGGCGCTGGAAGCGGCCCTGCGCCCGTACTGGAAGGAGCCCGGCCGCGTGAGGTCGCTTGTCGGCGACGGCTGGATGCATGGCGAAGCAAACGCTATGTCCAGAGTATTTTAGCCCGATAGGTTTTAGGCTTTGGTATCATTTGTAGGCATGCCCCGGCTGGGGGATCCGCCGGGCATTCCTCTGGTGGTCTATCCGGCCCCGCCCCCGCCCTGGGCGGACTCGGCCTCTGGCGGCGGAGGCGGCGCGAGGGCACCGACCTCGCTCTCCATGACACGATCCGCTCCACCTCCCTGGCCACGCCCGGAACCCGTACCCGGGGCAAGACCCGGACCGCGCGCCGAAGCCACGCGGTCCGGGTCCGGCGGGCCCGTCTCGGCCATGCCGGCCCCGGACATGCCGCCGCAAGGATTCGCGGGCCGAACCGCCATCGCAGGGCGATCTGAAGGGCCTCCAGTCCGGCGCGGTCAACGATGCGGCCGCCCCCCGTAGCCGCCGGCGCCAGCCGGTGGAGGACTGCGGGCACGACCCCGCCCTTCGGGCCCCGTCCGGGCCCAGCGCCTTCCGGGCTCGGATCGTTCTCAGCCCATGCGCGTCCACGCCCTTGGCGGGCGCGGCTACAGGCGGCCCCCCGTAGCCGCCGGCGCCAGCCGGTGGAGGACCGTTCCCCACGCCCGGGCCCCGGCCATGGTGTTCATCAACTGGCATTTCTGAGGGGGGAGGGGTCAGGAGTCGGTGGTCAGAGGTCAGTGAGGGCCGCTGGCCCGCTGGGTTAAGCCGGATAAGGAGTGAGACGTCGCCGTACGGCTCGGCTTGCCCTCGTTCCACAGGAACGGGGCCACCGGTAGGCCGCATCCTGATTTCCCTGAGCGGAGCCGAAGGGTGGATGCGAGCCCGATTCGCCCATATCGTGTTGGCAATCAGTTTTTTGGGGCTTCCGGGTTTCGCGGGGGATTCCTACCGCACCCAAGGGCCGTCCCAAGAATCGCCCCTTCAGGGCTCCATGGCCACAAGGCGCGGTCGTTCCAGGGGCTTTCGCCCCTGGCTGGAC
>PXDE01000570.1 GCA_003566475.1 PVC group bacterium
AGTGCTTCTTGCGCCGGAGCCGGGCCGGGGGGATGTCCGCGTGCTTGCGCATCTCGTGGAGCAGGTCCTCCAGGCGGTAGAAGGCCACCCCGAAGCCCTGCTCGACGGCCTTCACCCCCAGAGCCACCGCCAGATGGGTCTTGCCCACCCCGGGCGGCCCCTGGAGCAGCACGTTGGAGCGCTCCCGCACGAACGCGCAGGTGGCCAGGGTCTCGACCTGCCCCCGGTCCACCCCGGGCTGGAACCCGAAGTCGAAGCTGCCCAGGGTCATGTCCGGGGGCAGGTTAGACAGCTTCAGCCCGGTGCTCACCCGGCGGGCGTCCCGCCGGGAGCATTCGAGGTCGATCAGCGACTGGAGCAGCTCGTGGCCGGCCCGGTTGGCCCGGACGGCCTCGCCCAGGGTCTCCTCCAGGGCGGTGGCCGCGTGGGACAGGCCCAGGCCCTCGAGCTGGCCGCGCAGGCGGTCGATGCGGAGCGGGGGGGAGGCGGCGGCGCTCATCCGGCCGCCTCCACCAGACGCTCGTACCACTCGGCCGCCCGCAGCTGCACCGGGGCCTCCGCCAGCTCCGCGATCTCCCGGGCCAGCCTCCCGAGGGGGAGCGGGGCCAGGTGCGTGGGTGTGGCCGGAGCCGAAGGAGAGGAGCGGGCGGCGATGGAGGACGCGGCTGCCTATGTGGGGGCGGCCCTTCCTGAGGAGGTCCGGGCCTCCTTGCTTCCGTCCGTTATCGCCCGCCATGCCCATGAGCGGTGGCTCGGGTTCCTGGCCGACCCACTCGAGTCGACCCCGCTCGGGTTCTGGACCGGAAACCAGGAGTTGGCCCGGACGTTCCTGCAGGACCGGATGCTGATGCAGGGCATTCAGGTGACACGTAGCCAGCCTCGGCCCGGACCCACGGGGGGCACCGCGCTCATCTGGGGGCTGGGGGCGCGCGCGGACCTGGCCGACGCCTTCCGCCGGTTCCGCGCGGTCGATGCGGTGGTCACCAATCCGTCCTGGGACGAGGAGGTGGATCTCATCGCGGTGCTGGACCGCCTCCATCGGCGCATCGAGGCGGAGGAGGGCACGGGCCCGCATCCCGTCGCCGCCCTTCAGGCCGAGCTGGACCAGGCGCTGGGCCCCAGAGCCAGCGTGGCCCTGCTTTCCTACGCCCAGAGTCCGGAGTTCGCCATCATGGAGCGATGGGATCCTCGTTCCGGCGAGGAAGGCACCATGGAGGACGTGATCCGGGCCATTCGCGACGGATCGCTCGACCTCACACCCCGGCCGGATTCCGGCTGGTACGACCGGCAGTGGTACGCGCTGGAGACCCTCCTTCTGCCCGAGCGGGCGCAGGAGTCGTACAAGCTGGTGCTGACCCAGCGCTACCGCCAGCGGCTCGAGAACGCGTTCCGAAGCGCCATCACCAAGACCCGCGAGACCCACATCAAGCACCTGCCCACCTTCACCATAGGTAGTACGCTAGCCGGAACCCCTCCGCCCCGCGTTCGGATCGGCCCGGAGTTCAGCGCGGAACCGGTGGCCACGGTGTACCTGCGGATGGCCCGCGGCACCCGGTTCGTCCACGACGCGCTGGCGGCGACCTTGGACGGCCTGACGGAGGGGATGACCGGGGTAGACGTCCTCGACGCGATCCCCCTGCTGCGGACCGGGGCCGGGTCGGCGGAAGGCCGGGTGGGCCCCGAACTGAGGCGGGCCGCCCGGTGGCTCTACGGGTTGTACGACATCCTCTGCGACGAGCTGGGCATGCCGCCGGCCTATCTGCAGGACGAGCTGACCGACGAGGAGATCCTGGCCAGCCGGAAGGAGGCGACGGACTGGCTGGCGAACTGGACAGAGGACCCCCGGCTGAAGGACGACACCCGGGTCGCGGTGCCTGCGGTCCGGCGGGAGGACTGGACCATCGTGCACTGGGGCACGGCGGGCGTCACCCTGGAGCCCGTGAAGTACCGGTACCTCGAGGAGCCGGAGGTGCATGGTGCCGAGGCGACCTTTGTATCCACCCGCTACGTCCTTCCCACCGATCTCTTCGTGGCCTTCACACCGGAAGGCCGGAGCCCATTGACCCGCGAGGCATTCCGGGCCCTGTGCGATGCCCACCCCACGGCGGGTGCTCTGGCGAGAGGGCTCGGGGCCACCCTTCCCCCGTCGGGAGGATGGAGGATCCCGTCGGCCTGGATCTGGGGCGTGGGTGCGGTTCTCGCTCTCGTGGGGCTGACTGCGGCGGTCCGACGGGGATCGCCGAGAACCCGGAAGTTCATCCGGCGGACGGCGTGGGCCGGCGCTGCGGTGGCGCTGGTATGGGGGGGCGCCATGGTCGCCTTGCCTGGCTACCGATTCCGCACGCTGGCCAAGCTGGTGGCTGGTCGGCAATCGGGACTGGAGGTGATGGTGATGGGCCGATTCTACCACCCGGATCACCTCACGCCCGCCCTGCTGACTCACCGCTCGCCCCAGGTCAGGTACTACGTCATCTGGTGCACCATGAACAAGTACGTTGAGGACCGCGAGTCGTGGACCCACCGACCGGGCATGCGCGAGGCCTTGATGGAACTCGCCAAGGATCCGCACGACGAGATCGCAAGCTGGGCCCTCTTGAGGCTCTACGATTATCCGGACGACGAGGTGGTCGATCTGCTGCGTCGCCGGCTGGAGACGGCCGGTGGGAATGCCACCATCCGGGACGCGGCCCTGTCGGGCCTAGCGGGCCTTCGGCATCCTGTCGCGCCCCGCATCCTGCTGGACTACGTGGACAGGCATCCCGGGCGGATTGCACTACGGAGCTTTCCCTTCTACCTGATGCTGCATACCCAAGACCCGGTGGTGGTCGCCTTCCTGTTGGAGCAAGCCGAAGACGAGGAGTCTCCTGGGTCGGCCTCGGCCGCCGCCGTCCTGGCCCGGGCTTTGCAGTACTCCAAGGAGGAACCGACTCCGGAATTGCGCGAGGCCTGGACGGCACTGGCCGACCGGCCGCATCTGGCCTTCGGTAATCGGCATCTGCTGGCCCAGCGCTTGAGCGACGTGCCTCGCCAGGTGGCGATGCTCCGGGAGATGCTTCAGAATCCGGATTCCTCCGGATCCCACGATTCCTGGGGGCGAGGCAGGATTATCTACGAGTTGGGTCGGCTCGGGCCGCAGGCCGCGGAAGCGGTTCCGGATCTGCATTCCCTGCTCGATGGCCCGGATCTCGCCTCGGACGAGCGCCGCGCGGCGCGGACCGCGCTGGAGGCGATCGTCGGCGAGCGGCCCTAGCCCGTTGGCCGTCCGGTCCCCGATACCGCCTGGCGTGGCCCCGTGCCGCTCCCGAGATCCGCCGGTTCCCATGCGGTGCCCATGGCCGATCGGACAGGCACAACGCACGGCGGGCTGAGGTGCGGCTGTCCGATCGGAATGGCACAACACAAGGCCGGATGAGGTGCGAGTGTCCGATCGGAAGGGCAGAATGCATGGCGCGGTGAGACCGGGATGGCCGAGGGGGCGCGAAGGGCGGCCGCATCCGGCCGATTTCGCCTCTGTGGCGTCCACCGGCTGGCGCCGGCGGCTACGGGGCGTCGGCCACGGCCAGGGGGGAGGGGGGCTCGCCGAGGAGGATGTGGCCGTCGCGGTAGCGGATGGTCTGGCTGCCCACGGTGATCACCGCGTTCTCGCCCTCGCCACTAACCTCCACCGCAGGAGGGTCGCGACGCTGGAGGGTGACCACGGCCACGATGTCCACGTCCTTCTCCGGGGTCTCGGCCGCGATGAACTGGTAGGTGCGGGTCTCCATGTCCCCCCGCCGGCTCCCGCCGCGGTAGATGAAGGTCATCGGGGTGTTCTCCATCCAGCGCAGGGTGACGGGACTGGACGTGACCAGGGTGACCCGCATCACCGCGTCGGGATAGGTCACGGTGAAGCTCTGCCCGTCGAGACGCACCCGGTAGTCCTTCTGATGGGGGAGGTGCCACATCCACTGCTTCCGGCCGCCCCCGCGCAGGGTGTCGGCCAGAACCATCAGGGCCGGGGCGCCCGAGGCCCCGCTGTAGTCGAAGGCGAAGGCCCGGGAGCCGGTGACCCTGGACGAGCGGTCCACGTCGGTCCGCCGCTCGCCCATGCGGTCGTAGAGCCGGGGAATCCGCCGGCGCTGGGCGCCGCGGTCGCGCTCGCGGAAGAAGTCCTGCACATCGCGGCCCTGGGGCATGCTGCGGATGGCGTCGTCGAGGCCCAGATCGCCGCCCCGGGGGTCGAGGGCCAGAATGTCCTCCAGGTCGCGCTCGATCTTCTGCTCCTCGGTCAGCCGCTCCGACTCAGGAATGGGGGCGGTGATGTATACGTCGTTCATGTCGAGGCCGAGCACCCCCGAGCCGTCAGCTTTGGCCACGAACCGCGTCAGGCGGGCGCAGGCGCTTTCGGCGGTGACCTCATCCGGAAGCAGCACGATGGACTCCTCGGGACGGTAGCCGCTGCGCTCGATGGGAGCGGCCGTCCAGGGACGGCCCAGGCCCCAGAGCCGGAACGCCCCCGCGTTGGGATGGTTCCAGCCGCCGATGGGACGGGCCTTGAGGAACACCTGGGCGATGGTGGCCTCGGCCTCCCATCCGCTGCGGAACACGTGGAGCCCGAAGGTCTCGGCCTGCCAGGTCCGGGGCAGCACGCCCTCGGGCGGCGCGGGATCGAGATCCAGCGGGTAGTTCACGAAGGTCGCCGCGAGCTGGAGCCCGTCCCCCTCGCGGAAGATCCGGTCGGCCGCCGCCCGGTCCAACCCGCCGGCCGGAGAGTCCGGCGCGCCCAGGATCCGGTTCCAGCCCCAGAGCACGGCGGGCCGCCAGGGCTCGGGAACCAGCGGATAGAACACCGCCCACCGCTGGGCGCCGAAGTTAGTCTGGGTGTTCAGCG
>PXDE01000396.1 GCA_003566475.1 PVC group bacterium
AAGGCCGGATACGCCTTGACCCTTTCGCCCGGTGTTGCCTAGTTTGAGAGGTCTGGAACCGTCCCGGCCACGAGATTCGGCTGGCCGTTGCACGCAACTCGTCCGTTCGCCGAGGAACCCAGCCCCATGAAAGACGCCTTCTCCTCGGGTGCCGCCTATATCGCCACCCAGCTCTCGCTCTCGGGCCGGGATCTCTTCGACATCGTCTTCTCCCTGTCGCTGGCCACCGCGATGACCTTCGTGATCTCCCAGGTCTACCGGTTCACCCACCGGGGCATGACCTACGAGCGCTCGTTCATGACCGCCCTGGTGTCCTTGGGGCCGATCGTCTCGGTGGTCATGCTCTTCATCCGGGGGGATCTGGTGCTGTCCCTGGGACTGATCGGTTCGCTTTCCATCATCCGGTTCCGCACGCCGATCAAGGACACCCGCGACATGGTGTTTCTGTTCTGGGTGATTTCGGTGGGCCTGGGGTGCGGCACGTTCAACTGGATCGTGGTCATCCTTTCCACCGCGTTCGTGGTGGTCATCATGTTCGCGGTCCACCTGCTGCGGTACGGGGCGAGCACCCATATCGACTTCGTGCTCGTGGTGGTGGGTGACGAGCCGCCGGACGGAGACGCGGTGGAGCGGGCGGTGTCCGTCCATGCCAAGGAGGCCCGGCTCCGTTCCAAGGAGGTGGACGGCCCGGCCTGGGAGTCGGTGTTCGAGGTCCGGCTCAAGGGACACGATGCCGCCCGGGCGGACGCGCTGGTGTCGGCGCTGCGGACGTTGGGCGGGGTGCGCAAGGTCTCGTTGCTCGCCCCCCAGATCGCCATGCCGGTATGACCGACTCCTCGCCAGGCGGGCCGGGCGGGGTGATGGCGGACCCAGGCCGGTGGGAGCTTAAGTATCGTATCGGCGTCTTTCAGTACCATCAGCTCCGCAACGCCATCCGCGGCTTCATGGAGCGGGACGCGTTCACCCCGCGCGAGGCTGGCGCCGGGTATCGGGTGCGCAGCCTCTATTTCGACACCCACGGGTACGCCGCCTTCGAGGAGAAGATGGCCGGAACCCATGAGCGCGTGAAGTTCCGCCTGCGGGCCTATGAGGCCACACCGGGGCCCGACACCCGGATCCGGGTGGAACTGAAGAAGCGGCAGGGCCAGCGGGTCTACAAGTCCAGCGTGTTCGTGCCCCTGGCCCATGGCGAGGCGTTCCTGGCCTCCCGGCACTGGCCCGGAGCCGGCCACCCGATCCTGGAGGAGTTCGCGTACCTGGCCCACGCGCGCGACCTGCGACCCAAGATCCTGGTCGAGTACTTCCGGGAAGGATACCGCTCGCGGGCGGGCGACGACCTGCGGGTGACCTTCGATCACCGGGTGCGCAGCTCGCATGCCCGCGCCCTGTTCGGCTCCGGGCGGTTTGCCCGGCTTCACCATCCCCATGAGATCGTGTTCGAGATGAAGTACCGGACCGATCCGCCGACCTGGGTGGAGGGTTTGGCCCGGACGTTCCGGCTCAAGATGATCGCCAACAGCAAGTTCACCCAGGGCATCCAGGTCGCCCGCCACGACCTCCTTCACCCGGACGGCTTCGTGGTGGTTCGCTGAGGCGCGGGGCATGGAACGCCCGCCCGGATCCCTCTGGCGCGCCCTCGCCGGGTTCGCCCTGACCCTGCTGGCGCTGGCCGGCCTGCTCCTGCTGGCGGCGGCGGCGGACACCGAGATTCGCATCGAGGATCCGGGGCTGGAGGCGGCCATCCGCGAGAAGCTGGAACGCCCCCGCCTTCCCCTCTACCGGAGCGACGCCCGGAGGATCTCCGAGATCGAGGCCACCGGCCGCGGGATCCGGACGCTGGCCGGGCTGGAGGCGTTCCGGAACCTGGCCGCCCTCGATGCCTCCGACAACCCCCTGGAGGTTCTCTCCGCCCTGGAGGACCTGCCTCGCCTGGCCCGCCTGCGGCTCCGGAACTGTGGCCTTCGTGATGGAACCCGCCTGCCCGTGGCCACGGGCATCCGGGATCTGGACCTTCGGGACAACGAACTGGAAGCGGTGGCCTGGATCGCCCGGTTCGACCGCCTCGAGCGCCTGAACCTGCGGGGCAACCGGATCAAGGACATCGCCGCCCTGAGCGGCTTGCCGAATCTCCGCTACCTGAATCTCCACTCCAACCCGGATCTGCGCTCCATCGCCCCTGTCTCGTCGCTGGCGCGGCTGCGGACGCTGATCCTCAGCGGAGTGCCGCTGCACGGACGGTCAGACGCTCTGGCCCCCCTCGTCCGCCTGGACCGGCTGGCGGCCCGGGGGTGCGGCGAGATCGATCTGGAGGTGATCGCCGACCTGTTCCGGAAGGGCGCGCTGCAGGAGGATCCCGACCGGGGACGCTCCGCCGCCATCGATGTCCGGGACACGTCCCTTGCCGTCCGCAGTGCCGCCGCCTACGCCGACGTCCGGGAGGGGTGGGGCCGAGCGGGGCGTCGGCGTCCCTGGATCCTGCCCGCGCTCGGCGGCGACCTGCCGGAGCCGACCTTCTCCCCTCCCGCCGGATTCCACGGCGGCCCGATCGAGATCACCCTGTCCTCGGCCCTCCCGGACACGGAGATCCGCTATACCCTGGACGGTTCCGAGCCCACCCGCACGTCGCCCCGCTACACCCGCCCGATCCCTGCGAGCAGCCGGGACGCCACCGACGGGCTGTTCGCCCGGCCCACCACCGCGTTCGCCGATGTCGAGCAGGCTGCCCATGCGGACAGTCCGATCGTCGGCCGTATGCTGCGCAACGCGGAGTGGCGCCGGCCGGATTCGGTGCGGGCCGAGACCGTGATTCGCGCCAAGGCGTTTCACGGCGACCGCCACAGCGCCACGGCGACCCGCACCTACATCGTGCGCCGGAGTCCCGGAGCGGACGCCCTTCCCGCGGTCGCGCTGACCTCGGACGCCGGGCACCTGTTCGACCCCGAGTCCGGCATCATGGTGCCTGGGCCCGGCTTCGTCAGCGCCCTGCCCTATGGCCTGATCTGGAACTCCCATGGGGCGAACTACCAGATGCGGGGTCCCGCGTGGGAGCGCCCGGGGCATGTCGAGGTCTTCGCCGCCGACGGCCAGGCCATCGTGGATCAGGCGGCCGGCATCCGGATCCATGGAGACCTGTCACGCCATTGGCGGCAGAAGTCATTCCGCCTGTATGTCGGCGCGGAGCATCCCCCCGGAACCGGTCTTCCGGCGGACATCCTCGGCGGCGGCCCCGGTCCCCGTATCGGTCCCTCGACGGACCGGATGCGGCGGGTGATCCTCCGCAATTCGGGCAACGACGTGGACGACACCTTCTTCCGCGATCTTCTCATGCACGACCTCATGGCCGGGTCCGGGGTCGAGCGCCAGCGGGGCCGGCCCGTGACGGTCTACCTGAACGGGGAGTTCTGGGGGCTCTACAATCTGCGGGAGCGCCTCGACGAGCACTTCCTGGCCCGGCGGCAGGGTGTGGCCGCCGATGCGGCCGTCGTCATCCGAACTAAAGGAGGACTGCCGGAAGTGAGACGCGGGCCCCCGGAGGGCGCCCGTGACTTCCAGGATCTCCTGGATTTCGCCCGCTCCCACGACCTGACGGACCCTGACGCCTTCGCCCGGCTCGCCCGGCGAATGGACATCGACAACTACCTTTCCTATCAGGCCGCCCAGATCTACGCCGACAATCTGGACTGGCCTCACAACAATCAGGATGCCTGGCGGGTGATCGATCCGGCCGCCGAAGCGTCCGACATGGCCCCTGCCGCCCACGACGGTCGGTGGCGGTGGATGCTCTGCGATCTCGACCACGGAATGGGATTCGGACAGGACGTGGACCCTGCCGGGGGGAGTCCGTTTGATCGCCTCGACCCCGAGGATGGCTCCTGGGGCATGTTCCTCGCCATGCTCGAGAACGAGGGATTCCGCGACCAGTTCCTCAACCGGATGGCCTGGCTCCTCAACACCCGGTTCGATGTCGAGACGGTGCTGGACCGGATCGACGGCCACGCGGATCGAATCCGGCCGGTCATGGCGGAGCAGATTCGGCGGTGGCAGTTCCTGGAGTCAGTCGAGGCCTGGGAGGAGCGGGTGCATGATCTGCGGCAGTTCGCCCGGGAACGCCCCGACCGGCTGCGGGAGCATCTGGCGGGGCAGTTCGGTTTGCCGGGGACCGTGGGGCTCACGCTCGTGAACTCTCCCGGGAAAGGCCGGATCCTGATCAACGGCAACCCCGTTCCGTTTCCCGATGCGGACGAACATGGCACGGCCATCTGGACCGGCGTCCTCTTCCAGGGAGTTCCGGTCGAGATCACCGCCGCGCCGCGTGAAGGGTTCCGCTTCACGGGCTGGTCGGAACCCGGGACCCCTCAGCCCAGGCTTCGCGTGGCGCCGGGAGAGTCCACGCGGCTGACGGCGACGTTCGTCGGACCCGATATGGACGGGTGAAGGCGCCCTGACCTGACGTTTACAATTTTCTGGCTCACCTTTTCCGGCCGGATGGGTCAGAGTGGATGGGCCTGCGGAGTTTCGCCTGAAGAAACCCGGGCCGGCGGACGATCACCTCCATGGAACCTGTAGAACCCGAACGCCCTGGCGAAGGAGAGGCGCGCGCCCCTGACGAGGGGCGGACCTCGGAGACCATGGAGGAGTTGAAAGTCGTGATGGCCGAGCACCAAGCCGGTCTGCTCCGCTACGCGGGGCGGATCCTGAATGACCACGCCGCCGCCCAGGACGTGGTG
This sequence comes from PVC group bacterium, assembly GCA_003566475.1. Lineage (GTDB taxonomy): Bacteria > Verrucomicrobiota > Kiritimatiellia > SS1-B-03-39 > PXDE01 > PXDE01. The sequence goes on from PXDE01000396.1 coordinate 4,728, forward strand.
CAGGACGTGTTCATCCGCCTGCACCAGGGCTGGCGCAACGGCCACCAGCCCGCCAAGTCCATGGGCGCGTGGCTGTACCGGGTGACCCACAACGCCGCCGTGGACCATGTGCGCAAGGAGAGCCGCAAGCGCCTGCTCCACGAGCGCCAGGCCGAGGAGGCGCCCCTGGCCACCCCCGCCGCCCAGCTCCGCGAC
>PXDE01000574.1 GCA_003566475.1 PVC group bacterium
CCCCCTTCCCCCATCCCCCATTCCCCCGCTCCCCTCCGGCTTCCGCGCCGGCGGGATGGCCTGTGGGGTCAAGGCGTCGGGCGCGCCGGACCTCGCCCTGTTCGTGTCGGACCGCCCGGCCTCGGCGGCCGGGGTGTTCACCACCAACCAGGTGCAGGCCGCCCCGGTGAAGGTGTGCCGGGAGAAGCTGGCCTCCGGTTCGGCCCGGGCTATCGCGGTGTGCAGCGGCATCGCCAACGCCTGCACCGGCGAGCCGGGCCTGCGGGACGCCCGGGCCATGGCCGCCGCCGCCGCCCAGGCCCTGGAGGTCCCGGAGGCCGACGTGCTCGTGGGCTCGACCGGCTCCATCGGCCCGCTCCTGCCCATGGACAGGATCACCGCCGGGCTCGTCGCCCTGGCCCCGGAGATCCACGAGGGCGGGCTCGAGGCGGCGGCCCGGGCCATCATGACCACCGACACCCGGCCCAAATGGGCGGGGGCGGAGGTCACGCTGTCCGGGACGACCGTCCGCATCGCGGGCGTCGCCAAGGGCGCGGGCATGATCGAGCCCGACATGGCCACCATGCTGTCCTACATCCTGACCGACGCGGCGGTTTCCCCGGCTCTCCTCCAGGCCGCCCTCCGGCGGGCGGTGGACGGCTCCTTCAACCGGATCACCGTGGACGGCGACCGGAGCACCAACGACACCGTGCTGCTGCTAGCCAACGGTGCCTCGGGCGCGCCTCCTTTGGAGTGCGGAACTTCGAGTTCCGCTTCCCAGAGCGGAAGTCAGACTTCCGCAGTCCACAGCGGGAGTGCGACTCCCGCACTCCAGACCCGTCCGACGCCGGCGGCGGAGTCGGACGCGGCGGCGTTCCAGCAGGCGCTGGACGAGGTCTGCCTGAGCCTGGCCCTCCAGATCGTCCGGGACGGGGAGGGCGCCCACAAGCTCATCACCATCCGGGTGGCCGGGGCCCGGTCCGACGCCGAGGCCGACGCGGCCGCCCGCTCGGTGGCCAACTCGCTGCTCTGCAAGACCGGCTGGTCGGGGACGCGCTCGCAGTGGGGCCGGGTGATGGACGCCCTCGGCTACTCCCCGGCGAAGGTGGTGGAAGAACGGGTCGCGATCTCGTACAACGGTGTGCCGGCGGTCCGGGAGGGCCGGATGGCGGACACCGACCCGGACGCCTTCGCCCCCATCGTCGGGGGCGACGGGTTCGAGGTGCACATCGACCTCGGGCTGGGCGACGGGGCGGCGGTGGTCTATACGTGCGAGATCACCAAGGCCTACGTGGACATCAACGTGTGAGGGAGGCGGAAGCGGCGGCATGAAGCAGGTCATCGGCAAGGCGCGGGTGCTCATCGAGGCCCTGCCCTACATCCAGCGGTTCAAGGGCGAGACGGTGGTGGTGAAGTTCGGGGGCAGCGCTCTCGAGGAGCGGGCCCAGTACGAGAACGTTCTCCGCGACGTGTCGTTCATGGCCGTGGTCGGCATGAAACCCGTCATCGTCCATGGCGGGGGCAAGGCCATCTCCCGGAAGCTCAAGGAAGCCCAGGTCCCCACCCGGTTCGTGCACGGACTGCGGGTGACCGACGAGGCCACGGTGAAGGTGGTCCAGCAGGTGCTGGGCAAGGAGGTCAACGCCGACATCGTGGCCACCCTGCGCAAGCACGGCTGCCTGGCCGATGGCATCATGGGCGAGGAGATCCTCACCGCCGTCAAGCACCACCCCCAGGACCCCAGGACCGGCGAGGAGCTGGACCTGGGCCTGGTGGGCGAGGCGGTGGCGGTGGACACCGGACCCGTGCGGGCCTTCACCGACCGGGGCATCGTGCCGGTGATCACCCCGCTGGGCCGGGATCCCCGGGGCCAGCTCTACAACATCAACGCCGACCAGGCCGCCGCCACCGTGGCCGAGTCGCTCAAGGCCCGGAAGCTGGTCTTCCTGTCCGACGTCCCCGGCCTGTGCGAGAACCCCGAGGATCCGGACACCCTCATGTCCACCCTCTCCACCTCGCAGGTCGAGGCGCTGATCCGCAAGGGCGTGATCGACGGCGGGATGAAGCCCAAGGTGGCCAGCGCGGTGAAGGCCCTGGAGGCCGGGGTGCGCAAGGTCCACTTTGTCGATGCGGCCCTGCCCCATTCCCTGCTCCTCGAGCTGTTCACCGACAAGGGCGTCGGCACCGAGATCGTGGCATGAGCGGCGCCCCCACCGCCGAATCGGTCCGGGACGGCTACGCCCGGTACCTCATGCCCACCTACGCCCCCTCGCGGACCCTGGTCCGGGGCGAGGGCGTGCGGGTGTGGGACGTGGAAGGAAAGGAGTACCTCGACTTCGCGGCCGGGGTGGCCGTCAACACCCTGGGCCACGCCCATCCCGCCCTGCGCCAGGCCCTGGCCGACCAGGCCGGGGTGCTCATCCATGTCTCCAACCTCTACGCCCATCCCTGGCAGCCCAAGCTGGCCGAGGCCATCGTCCGCCACGCCGGACCCGGCAAGTGCTTCTTCTGCAACTCGGGGGCCGAGGCCAACGAGGGGCTCATCAAGCTGGCCCGGCTCTGGGGCCATGCCGAGGGCCGCTACGAGGTCATCTCCTTCACCGGCAGCTTCCACGGCCGGACCCTGGCCACCCTTACCGCCACCGCCCAGACCAAGATCCAGAAGGGGTTCGACCCCCTGCCGGAAGGCTTCCGCTACGCCGAGTTCAACGACCTCGAAAGCGCCCGGGCGGCGGTCACGGACAAGACCGTGGCCGTGCTGGTCGAGGCCATCCAGGGCGAGGGCGGGGTGCGCCCGGCCGATCCCGCGTTCCTGCGGGGCCTGCGGGCGCTGTGCGACGAGAGGCGGCTGCTCCTGATGTTCGACGAGATCCAGGCCGGCATCGGCCGCACCGGCGAATGGTTCGGCTGGCAGCACGCCGGGGTCCGGCCCGACGCCTTCTCCATGGCCAAGGGCCTGGGCGGCGGGGTGCCCATCGGCGGCATCTGGGCCGCGCCCGCCATCGCCGACACCTTCCAGCCCGGGAATCACGCCACCACCTTCGGCGGCACCCCGCTGGCCTGCGCCGCCGCCCTGGCCGTGATCCACACCGTCGAGGCCGACGACCTGGTGGCCAACGCCCGGGAGCGGGGACGCCAGCTCCGGGAGGGGCTGCAATCCCTCGCCGCGGACGTCGAGGCCATCGAATGCGCACGGGGCCTCGGCCTGCTGTCCGGGCTCGTGCTTGGGGAGCCCGCCGCGCCCCTGGCCGCCGCCCTGGCCGACCGGGGCCTGCTCGCCATCCCCACCGCCGGGAACGTGGTCCGCTTTGTGCCGCCGCTCACTGTCACCTCCAACCAAATCCAGCAGGCGCTGGACATCGTGTCCGCCGCCTGCGCGGCCGTCTGGCCGAAGTCCGGGAGAACCGCATGAAAGTCGTCGTCGCCTATTCGGGAGGTCTCGACACCTCCGTCATGCTCCGCTGGCTCATCGAGACCTACGATGCCGAGATCATCACCTTCACCGCCGACATCGGCCAGGGCGAGGAGCTGACCGGTCTCGACGAGAAGGCCCGGAAGACCGGGGGCAGCACCGTCTACATCGAGGACCTGCGCGACGAGTTCGCGAAGGACTTCGTGTTCCCCATGATCCGGGCCGGGGCCGTCTACGAGAGCGGGTACCTGCTGGGCACCTCCATCGCCCGGCCGCTCATCGCCAAGCGCATGGTCGAGATCGCCCTCGCCGAAGGGGCCGACGCCGTGTCGCACGGGGCCACCGGCAAGGGCAACGACCAGGTCCGGTTCGAGCTCACCGCCTACGCGCTCGCCCCTGACATCAAGATCATCGCCCCCTGGCGCGAGTGGACGTTCACGTCGCGCACCGACCTCATCAAATACGCGAAGAAGCATGGCATCCCGGTGCCGGTGACCGCCGCCAAGCCCTACAGCATGGACGCCAACCTGCTCCACATCAGCTACGAGGGCGGGGTGCTCGAGGACCCCTGGAACCGGCCGCCCGAGGACATGTTCCGGCTCACCGTGAACCCCGAGGCCGCGCCCGACGAGGCCGAGGAGGTCGAGATCGAGTTCGCCAAGGGCAACGCGGTCGCGGTGAACGGCAGGCGGATGACCCCGCGCGAGGTCATGGAGACCCTCAATACCCTCGGGGGAAAGCACGGCGTGGGCCGGATCGACCTGGTCGAGAACCGGTTCGTGGGCATGAAGAGCCGGGGCGTGTACGAGACGCCGGGCGGGACCATCCTGCACCGGGCCCGGGAGGCGGTGGAGCAGGTCACCATGGACCGCGAGGTGCTGTTCCAGCGCGACCAGCTCGTGCCCCGCTACGCCCAGCTTGTGTACAACGGCTTCTGGTACGCCCCCGAGCGGGAGATGCTCCAGACCGCCATGGACGAGGCGGCGGCGGTGGTCACCGGCACCGCCCGGGTCCGGCTCTACAAGGGCAGCGTGGTGGTCAACGGCCGCAAGGCCCCGAAGTCCCTTTACGACCCCGAGATCGCCACCTTCGAGGCCGAGAAGGTCTACGACCAGAAGGACGCCACCGGCTTCATCCGCCTCCAGGCCCTCCGCCTCCGCACCCGGGCCCGGGTGCGGTCGAAGGGGTGAGGCAACCACCCGCCGTCGCGCTCCGCGCTATGGCGGGCAAGCGAAAGACACGAAACGGCACGAAACCAGGAGGGGAGAAGAGGGGGAACCGCGAATGGACGCCCCGATGGGATATGAACATGGATGCCAACCAGAAGGGAGAGGAACCACGAATGGACACGAACGAACACGAATTGGGGGAAGGAGCAGGGGAGTACGTTCGCAAACCACTGATCCACGCGGATCTTGTGTACGCCATCGTGGGGTGCGCGATGGAGGTGCTCAACGAAGTCGGGCACGGCCTTCGGGAGAAGACCTACGAGCGGGGCATGCTCGTGGCCTTCCG
>PXDE01000144.1 GCA_003566475.1 PVC group bacterium
CTCCGGGGCGGCCCGCTGGAACTACCTGGCCATCTGGGGGTACGTGCTCCGGCGCGAGTTGGGCGAGGATTACGCACGCAAGCTCCGCGACCCGGCCCATGCCGAGGAGGTGGCGAGGGCGCAGGCGGCGGCCCGGGAGTTCACGACCCGGGTCTATCGGAATGTGCCGGTGCTGGACCGGGCGGCCCGCGCGGCCACCAATACCTTCGTCCAGCGTCGGATCGGCGACGTGCTGATCAACTGGGAGAACGAGATTCTGCTCGGCAAGAACGACCTCGACGCGGCCGGGGTGGAACTGGTGATCCCCGAGGTGAGCGTTCTCGCCCAGCCCACGGTGGCCGTGGTGGACCGCCATGCGGACCGCCGGGGCGCCCGGGCGGTGGCAGAGGCCTATCTCGAGTACCTCTATTCCCCGGTGGGCCAGGACATCGCGGGCAGACACTATTACCGTCCGACCTCCCCGGAGGCGGCGGCCATGTACGCGGGGCAATTCCCGAAGATCACCCTGTTCACCATCGACGACGTGTTCGGCGGATGGGCCGAGGCCAATCGCGTCCACTTCGCCGACGGCGGAGAATTCGACCGCATCTACCGGCCACGGTAGCCGATGACGGGCCCCTGCTTCTCCTCCAACGCGTACCTCTCGGCCTCAGTCACGATGATGTATGTCACCCTGCCGATCGTCTCGTCCTTGTCTGGACGTGGGACGGACGTCCTCGTCCGCCCTGCGAAGGATCCGCGCCTGGAAAGACCTTGGCCTGCGGTTTCTCGCCGAACCAAGGGCCTGTTCAGGCTCTGGACATCGCGGAGACGGACGAGGACGTCCGTCCCACGAAACGTGGCCACGCCAGCCCTGGGCGCGGCCGGAGCACGGCCATGAGCCGCCGGGTTCTGCCCGGGTTCGGGCTGTCCTTGGGGGTCACCCTGACCTATACCAGCCTGCTGGTGCTGATCCCTCTGGGGGGACTGTTCCTGTTCTCGGGACGGCAGTCCTGGTCGGACTTCGTGGCCAAGGCCATCCTCGACCCCCGGGTGCTCGCCTCCTACCGACTGAGCTTCGGGACGTCGGCGATGGCCGCCGCCATCAACGGGGTGTTCGGTTTCATCGTGGCCTGGGTGCTGGTCCGCTACCGGTTCCCGGGCCGCCGCCTGGTGGATGCGGTGGTGGACCTGCCGTTCGCCCTGCCCACGGCGGTGTCCGGCATCGCCCTGGTCACCCTGTACGACCGCCATGGCTGGATGGGCCGCCACCTTGCCTCGCTGGGCATTCAGGTGGCCAACACGCCTCTGGGCATCACGCTGGCCCTGGTGCTGATCGGGCTGCCCTTCGTGGTCCGGACGGTCCAGCCCGCGATCAAGGATCTGGAGGCCGAACTCGAGGAGGCGGCGGCCAGCCTGGGCGCGAACCGCCTTCAGGCGTTCCGCCGGGTCATTTTCCCGGCCATTCTCCCCGCCCTGCTTTCGGGATTCACCCTGGCGTTCGCCCGGGCGGTGGGGGAGTTCGGATCGGTGATCTTCATCGCGGGCAATCTGCCCATGCGGACGGAGATCGCCCCGCTGCTCATCGTGATCAGGCTCGAGCAGTACGACTACACCGGCGCGGCGGCCATCGGGGTGGTGATGCTGGTCGCCTCGTTCCTCACCCTGTTCGTCATCAACCTCCTGCAGGCCTGGAGCCGCCGGCGAGGCAAGGAGACCTGACATGCCCGGACTTCCTCCGCGCCTCCGCGCCGCCCGCCCCGCCGAGGCCCGGCGGGCCGTCACCGAGCCCTGGCCGGTGCGGGCGGGGCTCATCGCCCTCGCCCTCCTGTTCATCGCCCTGCTCCTGGTGCTTCCCCTGGTTCTGGTCTTCCAGACCGCGTTCGCCCAGGGCTGGCGGACCTATCTGGCCGCCATCCGCGAGCCCGACGCCTGGGCGGCCATCCGCCTGACCCTGCTGGCCACCATCATCTCGGTGCCGCTGAACACCATCTTTGGCGTGGCCGCCGCCTGGGCCATCGCCAAGTTCCGGTTCCGGGGGCGCCAGCTTCTGCTTACCCTGATCGACCTGCCCTTCGCGGTGTCGCCGGTGATCGCCGGGCTCATCTTCGTGATCCTGTTCGGGCGCCGGGGGTTTCTGGGGCCGTGGCTGGCCGAGCACGGCATCCGGATCATCTTCAACACTCCGGGCATCGTGCTGGCCACCCTGTTCGTCACCTTTCCCTTCGTGGCCCGGGAGCTGATCCCCCTCATGGAGGCCCAGGGCAGCGACGAGGAGCAGTCCGCCCTCACCCTGGGGGCGAGCGGCTGGCAGACCTTCTGGCGGGTGACCCTGCCCAACATCAAGTGGGCGCTGCTCTACGGGATCATCCTCTGCAACGCCCGGGCCATGGGCGAGTTCGGCGCGGTCTCGGTGGTGTCCGGGCACATCCGGGGCCGGACCAACACCATGCCCCTGCACATCGAGGTCCTCTACAACGACTACCAGTTCGCGGCCGCCTTCGCGGTGGCCTCCCTGCTGGCCCTGCTGGCCGTGGTCACGCTGGTGCTCAAGAGCCTCGTCGAATGGCGTGCCGCCCCGGCCAGCGCACCTTCCGAAGCCGCCGCCGGCTGAGACCCTCCCCCCATCCTAAGCCGGAACGATTCAGCACCCAGACGACTTTTGAACCGCGAATGAACGCCAATGGACGCGAATTTCGGAGTGGTGGCGAGGCCGGATTGCGCTCGCCACCCCGTGAGTATGGGCGATCGGCGCCCGCGGCGTGGTTTCATCTTGTCCCCACTGGCGTTCATTCGCGTCCATTCGCGGTTCCACTGCATGGCTCCGGCTAAGGAGAATTCCACATGACCATCCAGGCCAACCAGATCACCAAGCGTTTCGGCGCCTTCACCGCCCTCGACCGGGTGGACCTCGAGGTCGGCGACGGCCAGCTCGTCGCCCTGCTCGGCCCCTCGGGATCGGGCAAGACGACCCTGCTCCGCATCATCGCGGGGCTCGAGCAGGCCGATGAGGGGTCGGTCTGGCTCGACGGGGTGGACACCACCCGGCAGAATCCTCGCGAGCGAAGAGTCGGCTTCGTGTTCCAGCACTACGCGCTGTTCCGGCACATGACCGTCTTCGAGAACGTGGCCTTCGGTCTGCGCGTGAAGCCCCGGCGGGTCCGGCCGGGGCGGGACGAGATCCGCGATCGGGTCCATGAGCTGCTCCGCCTGGTCCAGCTCGACTGGCTGGCCGACCGGCTTCCCAACCAGCTCTCCGGGGGCCAGCGCCAGCGGGTGGCCCTGGCCCGGGCCCTGGCCGTGGAGCCCAGGGTGCTGCTTCTGGACGAACCGTTCGGCGCCCTCGACGCCAAGGTCCGCAAGGAGCTCCGGCGCTGGCTGCGCCGCCTCCACGACGAGATCCATGTCACCAGCGTCTTCGTGACCCACGACGTCGAGGAGGCGCTGGAGGTCGCCGACGAAGTGGTGGTGATGAACGAGGGGCGCATCGAGCAGAAGGGCCATCCCGATCAGGTCTACGAGCACCCGGTCAACTCGTTCGTCTATCACTTCCTGGGCAGCGTCAACCTGTTCCACACCCGGGTGCGCGATGGCCAGGTCCGTGTCGGCGAACAGGTGCTGGCGGTGGAGGGCGAAGACGAGGCGGTGGTGCATGCGCGGCCCCACGACATCGAGATCTCGCGGACGGCGGAGCCCGGCTGGCTGGAAGGCACGGTGCTGCGGATCCATGGCATCGGCCCGGTGGTCCGGGTCGAGGTCCGTCGCGAGGACGAGAGCCTGGTCGAGGTCGAGCTCCCCCGCGAGCGCTACGCGGACCTGCGGTTCACCGTGGGCGAGGCCGTGCACCTGAGCCCCCGGCAGGCCAAGGTGTTCGCGGAGGCGGGGCGTCAATCCAATTGACCGATCGGACATCTGGTTTGCCATGTGGGAGGCGGGGGTTGACCCGGGGCGGGGCAAGCGTGGCATAGTGGGCCGCTGCCGTTCTGGCTCCGCAGACCGGCTTCCGTCCCCGACCCGAGGTTCCCGTGACCGTACGCACCCGTTTCGCCCCCAGTCCCACCGGACATGTCCACATCGGCAATATCCGGGCCGCCATCTTCAACTGGCTGTTCGCCCGCCATGAGGGCGGGGCGTTCCTGCTCCGGCTGGAGGACACCGACCGCGAGCGCTCCACCGAGGAGGCCGTGCGGACGGTGCGCGAGGCCATGGACTGGCTGGGGCTGGACGTGGACGAGGCGCCGGTGTTCCAGTCGCGCCGGACCGAGGCCCACCGGGCGGCGGCCGAGGATCTGCTGGCCCGGGGCCACGCCTATCGCGAGGACAAGGGCGGCACCGGCCAGGGCGAGGCGGTGGTGTTCCGGATGCCCGGGACCGACATCGCCTTCCGCGACCAGGTGAAGGGCGACCTGGCCAAGAAGGCCGCCGACCTGAAGGATTTCGTGATCGTCCGGTCCAACGGGACCCCGGTGTTCCATCTGGCCAACGTGGTGGACGACATCCACATGGGCATCACCCACGTGATCCGCGGCGACGACCACGTGGAGAACACGTTCCGTCATCTGGCGCTGTACCGGGCGCTGGGCGCGCCGGCCCCCACGTTCGCGCATCTGCCCATGATCGTGAACCATCAGGGCAAGCCCTATGCCAAGCGGGACGGCGACGCCTATGTGGGCGATTTCCGGGACAAGGGGTTTCTGCCCGAGGCCCTGCTGAACTACCTGGCCCTGCTCGGGTGGTCGCCGGGCGACGACCGCGAGGTGATGTCGCGGGCCGAGCTGGTGGAGGCGTTCACCCTGGGGCGGGTGGTGTCGTCGCCGGCCCGCATGGACCCGGCCAAGCTGCTGTGGATGAACGGCGAGCACCTGCGCCGGATGCCCCGCGACGCGTGGCGCCAGGCCTGCGACCGGGAGCTGGCCCGGGCCGGACTGGACGGGGAGGCCGCCTACGTCGGCCGGGTGCTGGACCTGCTGGGCGACCGGATCAGGATCTGGACCGATGTGGCCCCCATGGCCGCGCCGTTCCTGGCCGAGGCGGTGACGTACGATGAGACGTCGGTGCAGAAGCGGCTGAAACGCGAAGGGGTGGCGGCGCGGCTGCGGACCATCCGCGAGGCGTTCGCGACGGTGGACCCGTTCGAGGCGGCCGGACTGGAGGCCGCGCTCCAGGCGGTGGCGGCCGCGGCGGGGGAGAAGCCGGCGGCGTTCATCCATCCGGTGCGGGTCGCGGCATCGGGCCAGATGGCCGGTCCCAGCCTCTACGAGATGCTGGAGGTGATCGGCCGCGACCGGGTGCTGGCCCGACTGGCCGACACGGCGGACCGGCTGGAGGCGGGCACCCTGTGAGCGCTCCCGTTCCCGGCCTCAACCTGGCCTGCAAGATCACCCTGGCGCGTCTGCTCGGGGTGCCGGTGTTCATCCTCTGCTTCCTGTACTACAAGTTCAGCCTGGAGGGGGGCGAGCCGCGGGAGGGCTTCCGGACCGCCGCCCTGCTCCTGTTCACCGGGGTGGCGGCGACCGACGCGCTCGATGGCTACGTCGCGCGGACGCGCGATCAGATCACCGAGCTGGGCCGGATCCTGGATCCCCTGGCCGACAAGGCGCTGCTGGTGTCGGCGCTGATCCTGCTCACGCGCCCTTCGCTGGCGGGCGTGCTCGATCCGCAGTTTCCCATCGCCTTCACGGTGCTGGTGCTGAGCCGCGACGCGCTGCTCCTGGTGGGGTCGCTGGTGATCCATGCCCTGGGGGGGCGGGTGAAGGTGCGGCCGCGGCTCTCGGGCAAGATCGCCACGGCGCTGCTCATGGTCTGCATCGTGTGGTCGCTGATGCAGATCCCCTCCGAGGCGTTCGGGGGGCTGGTCTGGATCTGCGGGGCGTTCGTGACCATCTCCGGCGTGCACTACCTCGGCGACTGGGTGCGGCAGATGAACGAGACCCTGCATGCGGCGCACGGGGGGAGGCCGGCATGAGCGGGCCCGCGCCGCGCCTGGTGGCCATCGTGGGACGGCCCAACGTGGGCAAGTCGGCCCTGTTCAACCGGCTGGCCCGGCGCCGGCTGGCCATCGTGCACGAACAGGCGGGGGTGACCCGCGACCGGGTGACCTGCGAGGTCGAGCATGCGGGGCGCCGGTTCGACCTGATGGACACCGGGGGCATCGGCCTGGCCGACGGGGCGCGGTCGCCGGACGCCATCGAGCAGGCCATGGTGGGCCAGGCCGAGGTAGCCATCGAGGACGCGGCGGCCATCATCATGGTGGTGGACGCCACCGCCGGGGTGGTGCCGCTGGACGCCATGGTGGCCCGCCGTCTGCACGAGGCGGGGCGGCCGGTGGTGGTGGCGGCGAACAAGGCGGACACCGCCGACCGCGACGGGCTGAGCGCGGAGTTCGAGGCCCTGGGGTTCCCGGTGGTGCCGGTCTCGGCGCTGCACAACCGGGGCATCGCTCCGCTGCTGGAGGGCATCCTGCCGGCGCTGTCCGAGACGGCGGACGCCGCCGGACCGCCCCGCCGGCTCAAGGTGGCGGTGGTGGGGCGGCCCAATGCCGGCAAGTCGAGCTACATCAACCGGCTGCTCCGGGCGGAGCGGGTGATCGTGTCGGAGGTGCCGGGGACCACCCGGGACAGCGTGCATGTGCCGTTCACCATCGGCTCGGGGCCGGAGGCGAGGGCCTACGAGCTGATCGACACGGCGGGGGTTCGCGGGCCCTCGCGGGTCCAGACGGCGGTGGACAAGTTCAGCCTCATGCGCACCAAGGTCAGCATCGAGGCCTGCGACGTGGCGGTGGTGATGTTCGACGCGCAGGAAGGGCCCCGGCTCACCGACAAGAAGCTGGGGCGGCAGGTGGCCGACCTCGGGAAGGGCTGCGTGATCATGGTCAACAAATGGGATCTCGCCGAGGGCCACACCACCCAGCGTCAGTACGGCGAGGCGCTGGCCCGGGCGCTGCCCTATCTGGCCTTCGCGCCGGTGGTCTACGTGTCGGCGAAGACGGGCTACAACGTCCGGCGCAGCATCGAGGCCATCGACCTCGCGGGGGCGGGGATCAGCACGCAGCTCACCACGGGGGTGCTCAACCGGGTGCTGCGCGACGCCTGGGGGGCGACCGCCCCGCCGTCGTTCGCGGGCAAGCCGCTGAAGCTGTACTACGCCACGCAGGCCGGGATGCGGCCGGTGCGGATCCGGCTGTTTGTGAACGAGCCCAAGGCGGCGAGCGCGTCGTTCCAGGCCTATCTCACCCGCAAGCTGCGAGAGGCGTTCGGCCTGGAAGGGGCTCCGGTTCTGCTCGACTTCCGGCCCCGGTCGCGCACCGACGGCAGGCGCTGAGCCGCCGGATCGGGATTCGGGGTTGGCCAGCGGGGGCGGGCGCGGCTAGACTCCGCGCATGCTTGCCAAGCTCCATTCCGCGGCCCTGTTCGGGATCGATGCCTACGGGGTCGAGATCGAGGTCAACGCGGGCCACGGGACGCCCTTCACCATCATCGTGGGGCTTCCGGACGCGGCGGTGAAGGAGAGCAAGGACCGGGTGGAGACGGCACTGCTCAACTCGGGGTTCAAGCCGCCGCAGGGGCGGACGACCATCAACCTGGCTCCGGCCGACCGGCGCAAGGAGGGGCCGGGCTTCGATCTGCCCATGGCCCTGGGCATGCTGGTGGCCACACGGGCGGTGCCGGCCGAGGCGCTCGACGACACCCTGGTGGTGGGGGAGCTGGCCCTGAGCGGGCAGGTGCGCCCGGTGCGGGGCGCGCTGCCGATCGCGCTCCACGCCCGGGACCGGGGCTTCATCCAGATCCTGGTGCCGACGGGCAACGCGCGGGAGGCGGGGGTGGTGGAAGGCATCGAGGTGATCCCCATCGACAACCTCCGGCAGGCGTCGGCGTTCCTGCGCGGGGAGCAGGTCATCGTTCCGGTGAAGATGGATCTGTCCGAGGCGTTCGCGACCGATGGCCGGGGCCTGGCCGACTTCGCGGATGTGAAGGGGCAGGAGGGGGCGAAGCGGGCCATGGAGGTGGCCTGCGCGGGCGGCCACAACATCATCGCCATGGGGCCGCCGGGGACCGGCAAGACCATGCTGGCCAAGTGCCTGCCCTCCATCCTCCCGCCGCCCTCGCTGGACGAGGCGCTGGAGGTGACCCGCATCCACAGCATCGCGGGCATGCTCGACGACCGCATGCCGCTGGTGCGGACGCGGCCGTTCCGGGCCCCGCACCACACCATCTCGAATGCGGGGCTGATCGGCGGCGGGTCGTTTCCGCTCCCCGGGGAGGTGAGCCTGGCCCACCGGGGGGTGCTGTTCCTGGACGAGCTGCCGGAGTTTCCCAGGCACGTTCTGGAGCTGATGCGGCAGCCGCTGGAGGACGGGCGGGTGCAGATCTCGCGGGCCCAGGGCAGCGTGGTGTTTCCCAGCCGGTTCATGCTGGTGGCGGCCATGAACCCCTGCCCGTGTGGCCACCGGGGCGATCCGCGGCGGGAGTGCCGGTGCTCGCCGGCCCAGATCCAGAAGTACCGGAGCCGGATCTCGGGCCCGCTGCTGGACCGGATCGACCTCCATGTGGAGGTGCCGGCGGTGCGCCATGACGACCTCATGCGGGCGCCCGGCGGCGAGGGATCGGGGGCCATCCGCGAGCGGGTGGTGCGGGCGCGGGCGCGGCAGGCGGAGCGGTTCGCGGGCCATCCCCATGCCCTGTGCAACGCGGACATGGGGCCCAGGGATCTGCGCAAACACGCCCCGCTTGACCGGGAATGCGCGGATATGCTGCGGCACGCGCTGACCGAACTCAACCTCAGCGCCCGGGCCTACGACCGCATCCTGAAGGTGTCGCGGACCCTGGCCGACCTCGAGGGGACCGACGGCATCGGGCCCAACCATGTGGCCGAGGCCATCCAGTACCGGACGCTGGACCGGCAGCACTGGTGAGGCGGCCTCCCGGCAGCAGGCGAACGTGATGGAAGCGACCCGGAAGGATCTCCCGACAGGACTGCGAACCGCGATCCTCCTATCGGTGGCGGCGGCTTCGGGAGGGTGCGCGGTGGCCTTGGCCTATATCATCTTCGGGCTGATCGCGGCTGACTTCGTTCCGCACGCGCTGGGCATCGCCCTATGCCTGATGTGGATGTCATGGATCTCCGGACTGGGATTCGGTCTGGCCATCGGCACGCGCGGCCGCCGGAAGGCATCCTGACCGGGGCGGGGCCGGGCGCGAGGCACAACGGCCCGCCGGAACGGGTCCGGCGGGCCGTCTGTCGGAATCTCGGGAAACGGGGTCAGGGGGCGACGGCGGCGACCTGCTCGTCCTCGTCGGACCGGGGGCGGGCCATCATGATCTGGGTGCCGCCGGGCACTTCGGCCTGCCAGACGATGACGCCGTTGGCGGTCTTGGGTCGGCCGTGCTCGATGTCGTCGTCGGTGATGCGAATGGTGCGGCCGTCGACCCAGGCGTAGATCTCGGCGTCCTCGTCGTCGACGTAGCTGGCCCAGGTGATGACCCCGTCGTTCAGGTGGGGGTTGACGTTGTCCCAGTTGGTCTGGGTGATCTGGTGGACGGTCTCGCCGTCGAAGTAGAAGATCTGGTAGGCGTTGCCGTCGAAGCCCTGCCAGGCCACCTTCCCGTCCCAGAGGGAGTGGTTGATGTTCTCGTTGCCGTTCTGGCTGAGCTGGCGGACCTCCTGGCCGTCCCACAGGAAGATGTCGCCCCGGTAGGCGGCCTGGGTGCGCCAGGCCAGGTTGCCGTGGCGGTCCATCTGCACGGCCACGTTCTGCTCCTGATTGCGGCTTACCTGATAGGTGACGCCGGAGTCGTGGTCGTAGAGGTAGACCTGGAAGTTGTTCCCGTCCCAGCCATACCAGGCGACGCGGTTGCCCCGGGTGACCGGCTTGAGGTCGTAGTAGAAGTTCCGGGTGAGCTGAAACCGGCGTCCGCGGGGCACGGGGATAGGGGAGTCGGTCTCGCCGTCGGCGGGGGGCGCGGCCAGCTCGATCGCCTCGCCTTCGGGGCCGGCGGCGGCCTCGTCGTTCCGGTGTTCGTAGGCCATGATTTCCCATCCGAACGGGTACCCTCGGGCCTTCTGCCACACGATGAGGTTCTCGCCGACGCTCGGGTTGATGTCGTTGCGGCTGTTCACGCTGATGCGACGGAAGGGGGGATGGAGGACGCGCAGGCCCCCGTGCCGCGAAAAGTCGTAGGAGACGATCTCGAGGTTGCCGGAAGGCGCCCGCCGGTTCTCCTGGACTTCCCGGGCCGTCGCCGGCCGGTCCGGCTCCTCCTCCTCGGGGAGCTCCGAGCGGAGGGCCCGCTGGCGCCGGGCGCCTTCGGGGGGCGGATGCAGCTCGGCCGCATCCTCGCCGGTCCGCTCCGGTCGGATGTAGGCGCGGCGATGCGCGACGAGGAGGCCGTCCACCGGGGAGTCGAGCCGACGGCTGTGGGCGCGGAGTTCGGGATAGGGGTCATCCCGCCGGTCTTCCGGCACCTCGCGCATGGTCCAGGTGACGTCGCGGTCGGTGTCGGTGAAGCTCATGCTCCAGGTGGCCACGTCGCCTTGCACCGACGGCCGGAGGCTGATGGCCCGGTAGGCCAGTTCCGACCCGAACAGTCCGGTGCGCACGGGCATCAGGCGGCCGTCCTTCCAGCCGAACACCCGGACCCGGGTGCCGCCGAGGCCCCTCTGGGTGTATCCATACCAGACCACCAGGCCGGTCTCGCTGACGGTGGGGTCGCGGTTGACGAAGTCGGGGTCGCTGATGGTGAGCACCTCGAAGTCCGCCAGGACGATCCGGGGGACGGCCAGGGCGGTGACCAGCAGAACGAGCTGAGTGATTCGCTTCATGGGATGTTTCCTGGTCGGCATGGTTGAGGGGGATCAGGTTCCGGGCGGCTGGACGCCCGCCGGGCTCTCGTCCGGATCGGAGCGTTCCCGGTCCCGGCGGTACGGACGGGGGGCGAGCGGCCAATGGGGGCCCTCGCGGTGAGACGGGCTCCAGTAGTTGAGCGGCTGACCGCTCCAGAGCTCGGCGTCCACGAGGCGGGGATCCTTCTTCTCGATCATGGACTTGCGCATCTGGGCGAGGTCGCGGGACGCCCGTTCGATGGACTTGAGCACGGCGTTGAGCTGGACGGTGGTGTACTCGGTGTCGAACCAGACCCGGGGGCCGGCCACTTCCGGCTCGGTGCCCTCGAGGACGCCCACCATCTCGAACGACCACCAGACGAAGGAGGAGAAGGTATTGTCGCGGGTCTCGCCCGTGATCACGTCCGGCCCGGGCGGGGTGAAGGGCTGGGTGACGCCGCCGAGGCTGGCGGCGGAGGGGCCCGCGCTCCGGGCGATGTCCCAGGGGTTGCGCCGGGGGGCGCCGCCCCACTGGGTCTCGAGGGTGATCTGGGCGACGTCGATCATCTCCTCGATCACGTTGCGGGTGTACTGGGCCGACCGATCGGAGCGGGTCAGGAACTCGGTGCGGGTATCGCCGCCCCGGACCCCGAGCTTGCCGCCGACGGTGACGCGCTCAAGGTGACGGCGGAGCTGGGGGGTGGCCAGCCGGCGCACGTTGGGGAAGATCTGGATGAAGTAGGCGTCCTCCTCGCCGAGGTAGTCGGCCAGCTCGTCGATGAGGCCCTCGCGGATCTCGTCGTGGATGGCCTGGTGCCGCCGCAGGGTGGCCTCATTGGAGGCGAGCAGGGTGGTGTGGCCGGACGCGGCATAGAGGAGGCTATGCCCGGTGAAGGCCAGCTTGGGGTCGACGATGCTCTCGAAATAGGCGTCGCGGAGCAGGGTGGGCTGCCAGTCGCCCGGCCGTAGGTTCTCCTGGATGAGGATGGCCACGTCCCGGACCGCCGGCCACTCGGCGGTCGCGTCGTCCTCGGGCGGGCGGGCGCGGCTGGCCCAGGCCGGGGCACGCGCGGCCTCGTCCTCGTCCACCCGCCAGGTGATGAGGACGGCCACGATCTGCTTGGCCTGCACGTCCGGCGACTCGGCCACCGTCCCGAGCACCGCGTCGAGCAGCCCCGGATGGCCGATGATGTCGCCCAGATACTCCCGGGTGAACAGCTCGCTGCCCGGCATCTGGTCGACCGCGCCCGCGCCCGTGATCTGATGGCGCACATCGGCGAGATCGGTCTCGATGGACCGGGGGCCGGGCAGGGCCGACCACCCGGCGAGCAGGCCGACGCCGACCAGGGCGCCCGCGGTAATGGTGAAAATCCCTCGTCGATGATGTCTGGTCATGATGGCACACTCCACATCGGATTCCCCGACCGGTTCGGGAGCTTCCCGTCCGTATGATCCGAAACCTAGCGGATTCGCGTGCGGATGTAAACCCTAACTTTGGAGGTTCGTGGCCTGGCCCTTCCGTCGTCGGGCCAGCGTCCGGGCGGGCCGGGCGGCGGGGCCCGGGGCCGACGCCGGGAACGGGCCGGAGACATTCTCGCCCGGAGGCCCATTTTGGTGGTTGACGCGAACGGGGGCTTGGGGCTTACTGGCCGTACATTCGATGCCCTGGGGTGAATCCATCATGAAAAAACTGCTGCTTTCGTGCCTTCTGATCAGCATGGCCGCCGGGGCCCGCGCCCAGTTCATGCGGGTGGGACCAGTGGACTTCTTCGCGAGCGCCTATGCGCGGGCCATCTACTCCACCAACGCGGACCGCGACTTCTCCCAGGACGGCAGGGAGGAGGACTTCTGGGTGGTCACGGGCCTGCGCCTCAACGCGGTGGCCAACGTCATCCGCAACACCACGATCTCTCTGGATTCCGACATCTGGTACGAGAAGCACTTTATTCGGGACGATCTGGACCGGACGGGGGATCCGTTCGGCAACCTCAAGCTGACCACGCAGACCGCCCTGGGCCCCTACAACGTGGGGCTGGGCGCGAACTACCGGCGGACTTGGCGGCTGGATAACGACCGGTTCGACCCCGAGGGCCGGCGGGTGCGGACCCGGCAGACGTCTTACGGCTACGACGGCTCCATCTCCTGGAGCCGCAACGCCCTGTCCTGGGACGCCTTCTACAACAAGCAGTTCACCGAGTACGACGAGTTCGAGCGCGATGACACCGAGTCCGAGTCCTTCGGGTTCAACACCCGCTGGGATCTCATCCAATGGGGGGGCGTGCCGCGGGCCGCGCCCTACTACCGGTATCGGCGGAGCCGGTCGGGGTTCAAGAACGAGCCCAGCCGCGACCGCGACTGGGGCGATTTCCATGAGGCCGGCGTCAGCGTGCTGGTCTGGCAGCGCCCCCGGCTTCAGTACGGCCTGGCGCTGGTCAAGGACGAGCGGGGACGCGACGCCTCGGGGGACTGGCGCCTCACTCACACCGTGAGCGCGGACCAGACCTGGGACATCACCCCCACCGTGTCCGCCTCGGTGTTCGCGAACTGGCGTTCCTCCGAGAACCGGGTGGACGAGGACACCACCAGCTTCCGGTTCGGCGGCTCCCTGGACCATGCGATCAGCCGGGTCATGCGGCACCGGGCCTACGTCAACGTGGAGCCGGTGGAGACCCTGGGATCGGACAACCTGACCGAGCGCGTGACCTACGGCTACCGCATCGAGCGCGACCATCTCTTCATCCAGGATCTGCGGGCCTCGGCCGACCTGGCCTACGACGAGTCGAAGTTCAAGGGCGACGGCGTGGGCGCGCCGGCCGCCGACGAGGACCGGTTCACGGCCCGGGCCTCGCTTTCCCATTCCCGGATGATCGCCAAGGATCTCGCCCGGACGCTCGCCTACGAGTTCTACTATTCGGAGATTTCGCGGCGGGACGACGACGTGGTCGATCACCGGTTCACCGTAGGTCTGGAGTACACGTTTTGATTCGGATGCCCGTCGCCCTGTCCCGCCCTGCCGAGTTCACCCGACCTGAAGCCCGCGCGAGACGGATGTTTCGCCGAGCCGTGATGCTGGGGCTGCTGGCCGTCGGCCTGCCGCGTCCGGGCCTGGCCCAGGAGGCCCCGGCTCTCCCGCCCGGCGAGAAGACCATCATGGCCGGCGACCGGCTCCGGATCACGGTGGAGGAGGACCGCGGCCTCACCTCGACCTACACGGTGGCCGGAGACGGCACCATCGACTTCGGCTATATCGGCCGGCTCACCATCGCCGACCTCTCGGTGCCCGAGGCCGAACGCAAGCTCAAGCAGATCCTCGAGGAGCGGTATTTCCGGAGCGCCACCGTGTCCATGCAGGTGGCGGAGTTCGTCGAGGGCTCCATCCTCATCACCGGCGCGGGGGCCAATCCCGGCGAGATTCCGTTCCGGGGGGATCAGATGCTGACCCTCATGGAGGCCATCACCATGCGGGGCGGGCTGGCGTCGCGGGCCTCGGGGTCGGAGGTGCGGATCCTGCGCTGGCGGCTGGGCGGCGGGCTGGAACGGCAGATCATCACCGTCAACGTCGCCCGGATGCTGGAGACCCTCGACTTCACCGAGGACCAGTACCTCCGCCCCCGCGACCTCATCTACGTCCCGCATCTGTCCGGCGAGGGCCTGGCCGAGTTCCTGGCCCTGGGCGAGGTGTCCCGCCCCGGGTTTCACCCGCACCGGCGGGGTCTCGACGTGATCCGGGCCGTGACCGCCTTCGGCGGGGTGACCTCCGCGGCCAAGCTCGATTCGGTGAAGCTCCTGCGCCCCCAGGGCGACGGGCAGTACACCGCGCTCGACGTCAACCTGGCCGCCCTTCTGGGGGCGGCGGACATGCGCCACAACTTCGAGGTCCGCCCCGGCGACATCTTCTTCGTGCCCAACGAGGCCCAGGCCTCGCGGGGGTCCGCGTTTCTCCTGGGCGAGATCGGGCGCAAGGGGCCCATCCCCCTCCCCATCCGCGGGGAGACCAGCCTGGCCCGGACCATCCTGGCCTCCGGCCCCGACCGGTTCTCGAACCTGAGCCGGGTGCGGGTCATGCGCACCGCGTTTGACGGGAGCCGCCAGACGCTGGAGGTTGATGTTCAGAACATTCTCGATACCGGCAACTTCGATCTGGACGTGCCCATCCTCGACGGCGACGTGATCATGGTGCCGGCCCGCGTCTTCCGACCCTGAGATTCCGCCCATGAAAGGACTGCTGCAGCCCCCCCAGTTTCCCGCCACCTCGACGGCCACCGCCCTCCCGGCCCCGGGCATGAGCCCGCCCGGCGCGTCCGGGGGCGCCAAGGGCGGGTTCGACATCAACGACCTCAAGCCGTTCCTGTTCATCGCCATCCGGCGGATCTGGCTCATCGCCCTGTGCTTCGTGATCGCCATCACCATCACCCTGATCGTGCTGAGCCGTCAGGAGCCGGTGTTCCGGTCGCAGGCCACGATCTTCCTGAGCCAGCCGCCGGACATGCCCCGGCAGCTTCAGACTGCCGACCGGCAGCCCCTGGACGGGAGCTATATGGAGACCCAGGTGATGCTGATGCGGCAGGGCCGGGTGCTCCAGCAGGCCCGGCAGCGCCTCAACGTGGCCCCGGCCGAAGTCCAGCAGAAGGTCCGGCGGATCGACATCAACCCCGACCGCCGCTCGTCGTTCATCCATGTGGCGGTGGAGAGCCTGGACGCCCAGCTCGCCGCCGACTACGCCAACGCCATCGCCCAGGCCTACCTGGACTTCAAGGCCGAGGAACGGATGACGTCCTCCCAGTCCACGGTGGTCAGCCTCACCCAGCACCTCAACCGGGTCCAGGAGGAGCTGCGGCGGGCCGAGAACGCGGTGGCGGAGTTCGAGCGGACCCACCGGTTCCTCGGCATGGGGGCGCGGAGGAATGTGGCCTCGCAGCATATCGAGCAGCTCCTGACCCAGGCCTACCGGCTCCGGAACCAGCGCATGATGCTGGAGGCCCAGCACGTGCTTCTCACCGACCAGGACACCGGGGTGGTCCTGCAGACCCTGGCCTCGCCCTTCGCCATGGCCTCCCTGCTCGGGGGGGTGTCCGACCTGCCGCCGGCGGCCGCTCCCGAGGGGCGGGAGGGAGGCGCCGCCACCGTCCAGGCGCAGGGGGTGGAGGGGCTGATCGAGCGGGGGCTCGTCGACCGGCCCAACTGGCCCGACCTGATGTACCGCCGGGCGGTTCTGGAATCTTCCCTGGCCGACATGCGGACCCGGTTCCAGGACGCGCATCCCAACGTCCGGCGCGCGATCAACGAGCTGCGCGAGCTTGACCGCCGCATCGAGATGGAGAAGCAGTTCGCCATGCGGGCGTTCGTGTCCCGACTCGAGTCGCTGACCATCCAGGAGCGGGCGGCCACCCGGGTCAGCTCGGCCTGGGAGGAGGAGGCCACCGAGAACGCGGTCCTGGCCGGGGAATACGACACCCTGCAGGCCCGGGTGCGACGGCTGATCAGCCTTCAGAGCACCATCGAGAACCGCCTCAACGAGGTGGACATCACCATCGGGGTGGAGCCCGAGAACATCCAGATCACGCAGGACGCCTCCCCCAGCCGCACGCCCATGACCCCGCCGCACGTGCGGAGCCTGTTCATGGGCGCCCTGCTCGGCCTGGGGGTGGGGCTGGGGCTGGTGTTCGGGCTGGAGTTCCTCGACAGCTCGGTCCGCTACCCGGAGGAGGTCAAGGAACGCCTGGGCGTGCCGTTCCTGGGGGTGATCCCCGCCGCCGACTGGGACCAGGACGACCTCCGCAGCCACCTCATCGTGCGCACCGACCAGAAGGGCGGGGTGGTGGAGGCCTACCGCAATCTCCGGTCCTCCATCATGTTCAGTCTGGCCAAGACCCCGCAGGAGCGGGTGCTGGCCGTGATCTCGGCCGTCCCTCTGGAGGGCAAGACCACCACCGCCCTCAACCTCGCGGCCAGCCTGGCCCAGGCGGGCAACCGGGTGCTTCTGGTCGACGCGGACATGCGCCGGGGCCAGCTCCACAAGTTCTTCGGCCTCGAAGGCGGCAAGGGCCTGGCCGACGTGCTGACCGGGCAGACCAAGCCGGAATCGGCGGTCCAGCGGACCGGGCTCGAGGGCCTCGATCTCGTGGCCACCGGCCCGTTCCCGCCCAACCCGGCCGAACTCATTCTGCGCAAGGAGCTGTCGGGGTTCATGGACTACGCCCGGCGGACCTACGACTGGATCGTCATGGACTGCCCGCCGGTGATGGCGGTGTCCGAATCGGCCAACATCGCGGCCCTCGCCGACCACACCCTCTACGTGGCCTGGGCGGGCCAGACCGCCAAGAAGCTGTGCCAGCAGTCGCTGCAGATCCTGCGCGAGCGGGGCGCCCGCATTCTCGGCTGCGTCCTCAACAACCTCGAGCTCGGCCGCGCCGGGTACTACTACTACTATTACTACTCCAGCTACTACGGGGAGTACGACGACTACTACGACACCGGATCCCGGCGGACGGCGCGGAAGGCCGCCGCCCGCGAGACGGCCAAGGCGTCGTAGCCGTCGGACCGCGATGCGGCCGGGCCTCGCGGTGGACCGACCATGACCATCTGGATCCCCAACCGACACCGCGTCTCGCTCCGGCGGATCGTCCTCCTCGCCTCCGATCTGGTTCTGATCGCCGCCGCGTTCGCCCTCTCCCCGCTCGTCCGGTTCGGAATCGAGTATGGCCTGGTCTTCCTGATGAGGGAGGCCGACACCCTGGCCTGGGCCGCGCTGGTCTTCCCCGTGGTGTTCTACGCGACCGGGCTCTACGACCGCCAGGCCCTGGCCCCGGGGCGGTCCGTCCTCATGGCCTGCCTTTCCGCCACCAGCATCAGCGTCATCATCATCGTGCTGGTGTTCTACGCCCGCCTCCAGCTCCTGGTCGGACGCGGCATCCTGTTCATCGCCAGCCTGCTCATCCTCATCGGCGCCTGCCTCACCCGAAAAGCCATCCAGTCCGCGATCCGCCGGGGGGTGTTCTCCCGCAGCACCCTGGTGGTGGGGGAGACCGAGGCCGCCGCCGAGGTCATCCACCTGATCCACCATTCCCCCGAGTCCATGTACCGGGCCATGGGGGTGGTCACCCTGCACGGGCAGGACGACGCCGAGATCGTGGACGGGGTGCCGGTGATCGGCCGGGTGGACCGGCTACGGGACTTCGTGGCCGCCTACGCGGTGGAGACCATCATCGTCAACTCCTCCCGTCCCCACGACGACCGGCTGTTCCGCATCCTCCGTCCCCTCCGCTACGCGGGGATCGAGGTGCTCGACTACCTCGCCCTCTACGAGCGGCTGGCCCAGCAGATCCCCGTGGACCGGATCGACGACGAATGGCTGCTCCACGCCGCCATGAACAGCTCGGTCCTGCATGTGCGGAAGGTCAAGCGGATCATGGATTTCACCCTGGCCGCGGCGGGTCTGGGGCTGTCCGCCCCCATCTGGATCCCCGCCGCCCTGCTGGTGGGGCTGACCTCCCGGGGCGGTATGCTCTACCGCCAGACCCGGGCCGGCCTCGATGGACGGCCCTACACCCTCTACAAGCTCCGGACCATGGTGAAGGACGCCGAGGAGGAGACCGGTCCGGTGTGGGCCGAGGCCGACGACCAGCGGGTCACCCGGATCGGACGCCTGCTGCGCACCACCCGGATCGACGAGATTCCCCAGCTCTGGAACGTGCTGCGGGGCGATATGAGTCTGGTCGGCCCCCGGCCCGAGCGTCCCGAGTTCATCGAGGCCCTGTCCGAGCAGATCCCCTTCTACCAGGAGCGGCTTCTGGTGCCCCCGGGGGTCACCGGCTGGGCCCAGGTCTGCTATCCCTACGCGGCCGGCGTCGAGGCCGCCTACCGGAAGCTCCAGTACGACCTCTACTACATCAAGCACATGGGCTTCTTCCTCGACCTGATCATCCTGTTCCGGACCGTGCGCACCGTCCTGCAGGGGGTTGCCCATAGCGCCCAGGAGGATACGCTGGTGCGCGAGGGACGCCTGATCCGCTTCGAGCGCCCCGCGGCCAAGGCCGGGGGAGAGGAGCGGTGAGCCGCTCCGGCCCGCGCTCCCCCCCATCCTCCTCCGCCGACCAGGCCCCCCCGCCGTTCCTCGGCGTCGTCCCGGAACCGTCGGACGCCGGCCCCCCGCCATGGTGCGTGGTCCATGCCCGACCCCGCGCCGAGAAGGGCATCGGCCGGTTCTGCGACCGGCAGGGCCTGGCCTGGTACCTTCCCCTCCGGGTCCGCGAGCACCGCTACGGATCCCGCCGGAAATGGTTCACCTCGCCGTGGTTCGGCGGCTATGTGTTTGTGCAGGCCGACGCCGCGGGCCAGACCACGCTGCGGCGCTGCGACCATGTGGCCCGGATTCTGCCCGTGCCCGACCCCGAGACTCTGCACGCGGTGCTGGCCGATCTGCACCGGGCCCTCGCCGCCGGCAAGGTCCGCGAGGTGATGCCCTACCTGGAGGCCGGTCAGCCGGTCCGGGTGCTGGAGGGCCCGCTCCGCGGGGTGCAGGGCATCCTGGTCCGGGCGGGCGACGCCGCCCGCTTCGCCATCCGGGTGGACCTGATCGGCCAGGCGGCCATCCTCGACGTGGACCCCCGGATGCTCGGACCCGCCCGCTAGGCCCGGGACGGAACCGAGACCGCCGGAACGTCAAACGATCCAAGAAAAATAGAAGCGTTCGACCGGATTCCGTCCTGCTGAAACCAGTTGAAGTCAGGCCGGAAGGCACGGAATGCTCACCTTGAAACGGGCAGGATCCCTGACCCTGCGCACCTGTACCACCCCGGTGCCCGCATCCCTGGACGGGCAAGGAGATCACGATGGCCAGCAAGAAGAAGGCAGCCGAGTCGCCGGCGACCCCGGCCGCGAAGACGAAGACGACCC
>PXDE01000426.1 GCA_003566475.1 PVC group bacterium
GGACTGAGCCCCGCCGCGACGCGTTCAGGTTGCCGACGGCGGCGAACTGGCCTAGGGTGTAACGCTCGATCCAACCGTCCCCGAGGAGTTTCCATGATCCCACGTCCCCTTGCCGCCGCCCTGCTCGCCCTCGGTCTTGTCGTGACCGCGTCCGCCGAGGCCCCGGATCCCCAGGCGCTGCTGTTTATGACCGAAGCCCGGGTGGCCGAAATGCGGCAGGCCATCGCCCGTCCCCGCACCCACCACGCCGAGGCGTTCGCGGCCATGAAGGCCCGGGTGGACGAGGGATCGCTCCGGCCCTACGAGCCCGGATTCCACGCCGACAACAACGCCTACCTGGCGAGCTGGCGGGCCCGGGAGGCGGCCATGCTGTACCGGCTGACCGGAGACCGCCGCTATGCCCAGGCCGCGATCCAGAGTCTTCGCGAGCACACCCGGGACGCGGGAACGTCCGGGAGTGGCCTGGCCCGGGCCCAGACCAGCGCCGGCCATGCCATCGCCTACAACTGGGCGGGCGAGGCCTGGAGCGCCGAGGATCGCCGCTGGGTGGAGGACCGGATGAAGACCGCCCTCGACGCCTGGCCCCGGTTCGGGCATCCCAACCTTGGCCATTCCCGGGGCTCGAACTGGGTGGCGGTGACCCGGGGCGGGGAGCTGATCCTCCTCCTCGGCGCGGGCGAACAGGTGGCCCGGGCCGACCGCCTGAACTTCCTGGTCCGGGAGCTGGAGCGCCATATCCAGAGCGGCTATGGCAGCATCGGCATGTCCCAGGAAGGCGTGGGCTACATGAGCTACGGGGCCTCGTTCCTGTTCTCCTCCGCCCTGGCTCTGGAAAGCCGGGGCGACTCCCGGCTCACCGACCGTCTGCGCCGGATCGAGCCCTGGAAATCGCTGATGTTCGCAGGGGCCTTTTCCTACACCGGACGTCATGACGACCGCGCCCGCTTCCTGCAGTCCGGGGTGGCCGGCGGGAACTTCTATGAGGAGGGCTGGGCCAGCCTCACCCTCGGTCTGGCCCCCGAGGAGGTTCTGCCCTATGTCGTCCACTGGTACGACCGCCACACCGGCGTCCGCAACCCGCGACCGCCCGCCATCAAGTACGACAGCCATCGGGCCGGGACCACGTTCGCTCTCATCTACTATCCGGAGCGTCTTGAGTCCCGCGACCCCACCGGCGCCTGGCCGCCCGCCGTCGGCGACAACCGCGGCTACTATTTCTTCCGCAACCGGTTCGCCGACGCCAATGATATCCAGATCTCGGTGATGGCGGACACCAACCACCATTCGCATGCCTGGAACCAGCCCGAGGCCACGGCCATCAATGTCCTCGCGTTCGGGAATCACTTCATCGCGGGGCCGGCCACCGAGCGCGAGCCCCAATACTACAGCACCCTCCACGTGGACGGGCAGAACAACAGGGGCGGCAACGACACTGGCGAGAGAATCCTCTTCGAGCCGGACGACCGGGGCGGCTATGTGATCGTGGGCGGGGGCCGGAAGTACGCCGAGCTGGGCCTCTCCAAACTCCATCGGCACGCGCGGGTGGACTTCACCGTCCAGCCCTCGACGGCCGTGTTCTCGACGCTCGACCTCATCGAGGCCGATGGCACCCACACCTACACCTGGAACGCCAACGTGGGGCCCCGCGACGACGACGAGGGCATCCGGGTGGCCTCCGCCCAGGAGGGCGGGCGGCCCGCGTTTCTGCTCACCGGCGCCAACCAGGGCTACGTCAAAGGCTGGGTGCTCCATCCCGCCGACGCCCGGATCGAGGCCGAGGCCGGCCGTCTCCAGATCCACACCCGCGGTCAGAACGCCCAGATCTGGGTGGCCATGGCGGTGGGGCAGGGGACGCCCCCGGCCGGCGCCGTGCAGGGCCAGGGCCTGCAGAGCGTGCTCCAGGTCGGCCAGATCCGTGTCCGCTACGACGCCGAGGCCGAGCGGATCCGCGTGGACCGGCCCTGACCCGGGTCTCCGCCCGATTCTTTCCGTTCCTAACGCAACCCCTTTGGGGTTGGTCGGTTGGGTGCTGGCCACCCAGGGTAGCGGCCAGGCCGCAACCCTGGGCTGGCGGATGGAACCCCGTTGGGGTTCTGCTCGCACATCCGTACTATGTCCCTCGGAACGTTACCCGCCCGCACGATTTTCTCGACGCCCCAGATCTCCCCTCTGCGACCTCTGTGGTCCAATGGGCTGCGGCGGGAAGCCGCGCTGGGTCCATGCGTGGTTCCTCCGGATGGTGCGGGCAGGGGCGGTAGGCGTTAGAGATCGTCCCCGACCTTGAACGGGCGCAGACGGGGCTCGGGGACGAAGCGGATATCGTCGGCCATCTGGGCGGCGGTGAACCGGTCCCAGAACCGGTGGAGGTAGCGGAACTCAAGGTCCGCCTCGCCGAAGAATCCCTCCGGCTCCGCCCGGCGGAGCGGGTCGAGCCGTCCGGATTCGACCCGGTCCAGAAACCGAAGCCGGATCTGGCCCGGGGCGTCATGGATGGCGTCAGACATCATGAACACCACCACCTCGGAGTCGTGGCCGCCCGTGCCGGTGAGGGCGAGCGGATAGACCGGGGCCTCGGCGGGGAAGCGCAGGACCAGGGGCGCGGCCAGGCCGTCCGGGGACCGCTGCCGGGCCGAATCCGGCCCCCGCAGGCGGGTGGCCACGAACACCCAGCCCCGGTCCACGTAGTCGGCGAAGGCCGCCCGATCCTCGGGGCCGGCCGTGAATCCATGCTCGTCCAGCCAGCCCAGGATGCCGTCCACCGTCCCGGTCCGCAGAACGGAAACCTCGTGCAGATCGAAGGTCCGGTGGAAAACAACCTCCACCTCCCTGCGCACACGCCCAGACAGCGACGACATGTCCACCAGAAACCCGATCCAGATCAGGCCCAGCCCGAAGCAGATGCGCCAGGCCGAACGTCGGGTCGGCCCCGGCCACCGGGGCCAGAGGCCAAAGGCGCTCCGGCCGGCCAGAACGAGAAGCGCCACCCCCAGCCCGGGCGCGGCGACCAATACGACGTTCCCGACGGCCATGCGCACGCGCTGTCGGGGCCGGAGCACCCGCTGCGCGGTCCGCCGCTTCAGGTTGTGGAACAGTGCCTCGGCGGCCGCCGCATCGAGGGAGGCGACCTCCGGCACCTCGGGCACGGGGACGACCCAGCCAAGATCCCCCGCGTCCTCGCCGCCGGTTTCGATGCGGCTTTGCAGCACCAGCGTCTGCACGCCGTCGCGATGGAGGATTAGCGCCCGCTGATAGGGAATGTCCGGGGGAACCTGGGTGGCGAAGGCCTTTCCGTTGGCCCATGCGGCCGAGGGAAGCAACAGGAGAAGGCCGAGCGAGGCGAGGTGGCGCCTCATGGCCGGGCGGCCTGCTGGACGGGAAGGGCGGTGGGCGGGGCCACTTCCAGAATCAGGTCGCCGGCCGCGCCGAGGCTCACCCGGTAGGTGCCGCCGGCCCGGGCCTTCACCGACACCGACTGGCCGTGGATGGCCCGCACCCCGAGATCCGCGAGCCGGTCGGGGTGGTGGGCCAGATCCCAGATCTCCTCCCAGAACCGGAACTGCTGGGGCAGAGAGAGCGCCTCCAGCCAGCCCGCGTAGCGTCGGGGTGGCTGGCCCTCGGGCTGCAGCGGGAACCCGCCCTTGGGCGGGATCTCGTCGGTGAAGATCCGCCGCCACAGAAACAGAGCCCGGGCCTGGCCATCGGCCACCCGCTCGCCGGGGAACCTCACCACGAGGGCGTCCGCATAGATCTCCTCCCCGGTCAGGCGGAGGCGGTGCTCCTGGATGATGCGGTCCGGCCGGCCGGGGGCGGTCTCGCGGAAGCGGAGGTCCATCACCGGCCCGTCCGGTGTCAGGTGAACGTCCAGTACCTCGATCAGCCCCACCTGGGTCTCCTCGGCCAGCCGGGCCAGGGCCTGACGCAGGTGCCGGTTGTCCTGGACCAGGGCCCGCAGGTCGCGGGTGCGCTGAGCCCAGCGCCAGACATAGATGGTGCCCCCGCTGCCCAGCAGGGCGGCGGCCAGGCAGAGAAGCACGGTGCGTCGGGCGCGGCGAAGAAATCCCATGGCCGGCAACGCTACGCCAACCCCGCCCCGAGGCCAACCCGGAACCGGTGCCTCTCCCCCGACGTGGCACGGTGCTTCCAGCCCGTGCCTGTGGGAGGAAGGATCCCGGAACGACCATGGTCGGCGAAAGCGCTGTTCATGGACGGGGCCGGGACCAGACCTCGCTCGGCTCCAGGCTGGAAGCCCGGGCCACAGGGCACCGCCTGGCGGCGGCTTCACTTCGTCAAGTGTACCTCGCCAGCTTGCCCTACGTAGCTCAGTTGCGGAGCGTAGTAGGGTCCATCTTCGGTTCCCCGCCCCTCCCATCCGAGCCGCGAGAATCGATAGCGATAGCGAACGGCGGCCGGAACGCGCGACCGACTTCGATGTTCGATGTTGGACGTTCGATGTTCCCCGCGCCCCGTGTCTCACCCCTTATCCGGATGAACCGCGCCGCGCAGCGGCGGGGTTCAGCGGCCGTCACTGCTCTGAGACACCATCCTGCGCCATTCTCCACAAGCCACTGCTCACCAAGAGGATGTCCCCGACGTGGCACGGGGGCGCCTGCCCCCGTGTCCTGCCCCCAGAACAAGCCGTTGGCCCGCGAAAGATTCCCCGCCACCTGAAGGATCCCAGAGGCCCGGGGGGAGGGACTAAGGAGGGAGGGAGGGACTAAGGTAGGCGACTAAGGTCAGTGGACGAAGGACCACGGACCACGGACCAAGGACAGACATCCCGCATCCCGTATCGCGTATCCCGGATCCCGCAACTTGTCCGACGTAGCTTCTGAGCGAAGTCGGATCGCGCTCGCCGTCTCACCCTTCATCCGGCTGAACCCAGCGGTCCAGCGGCGGGGACTGACC
>PXDE01000012.1 GCA_003566475.1 PVC group bacterium
CCGACTCGGTGGTCCAGGTGTCGAGGGCCCGGGGCACCACGTCCTCGTCCACGTAGTCGAGCAGGCCGAGGTAGATCCGGTCCTGGATCCACGCCTCGGGGATCCCCGAGGCGGTCAGGGCCGAGCGGAACCTCGCCTCCCAGTCCGGATCCTCCATCTCCTCCAGCGGGACCGAGAGGTCCACCACCTCGTCCGAGGTGGCGGCCCGGCCGTGGACAGGGTGCAGCACGCCGGGCCGGTGGAGGCTGAAGGTGGAGAGGTACCGGGGGAAACCGGCGAGGCCGGCTCCGGACTGGGCGGCGTGGAGGTCGGCGGGGTCGGTGTACATCCGGTGCCCGGCCCGGGCGGCCACGAAGGCCTCGGCGTCGGCCACCTCGGGCAGGGCGGCGAGCACCTCCGCCGGGGCGGCGTGGGCGTCCACCAGGCCGGTGAGGTTGATCACGGTGTAGCTGGCCTGGCCCTCGGTGACCCCGGTGTAGAGGTGGGTGACCCGGTTGGTGGTGGTGGTGCGGCCGAAGGTGGTCACGCCGACCAGGTTGGTTTCGACGAACGGGTTCGATCCCCCGATGATCTCGGGGTCGCGATGGTCGAGGGTGTGGGGATGCAGAACCGGCCGGTTGGTGGCCGCCGAGGCGAAGGCGGGCCCGGCGAGGGCCGCGGGCACCAGACGCCGGGCGGTCTCCCGGGGCCGGTCGTCGTCGCCGAAGGCCCGATGGAGGCGCCGGGGATAGACGCTGTCCGATCCGCCGCCCTGCGACCACCAGGGATTCTCGGGCTCCTGGGAACTGGGCATGACCTCCCCGGCCGGGAGATAGACCGTGGGGGCGCCCGTACGGTGGTGGTGGAGGTCGAACGCGAACCCGATGTCGGCCACCGCCCGGTCGATGGCGGAGCGGGCGTGCTCGCGGGCGATGACCATGGCCTGGTGGTTGGCGGCGGCCATCCGGTCCATGCGGGTGTAGACCGCGAAGGCGATCCCGGTGACGAACAGCATGGCCAGCAGGCCCAGGGCCACGATCAGAGCCACCCCGGCCCGGGGCGGGCGAACGGCGGCGGGGCGTTGGATCATGGGGCCTCCGCGTGGGTCCAGGCCCCGGGCAGGTGGATCCGGGCGGTGAACCGGCGTGCCGCCTGTGCCTGGCGGAGGGCGGTCATGTCGGCGAAGCCCTGGGCGTCGTCCCAGCTTCCCAGGGTCAGGTACAGGTCCACATGCGCGGGCAGGCGGTCGTGGCTGCCGTCGGCCAGGCGCTGGCCCTGGCCGTCTCGGGCCACCACCGCGAAGTCGTGGGCCCAGTCGGTCATCTCGGAGGTGACGACGTCGGAGGAGGGACTGCCGCCGGTCCACACGGCCTGCCGCCGCACCAGCCGGTGGAAGTCAGGGGAGTCGGGGTTCGATTCGAGCCGGTACTCCACGCGGACCAGACTGCGGCGGTCTCCGCCCCCTCCGGCACCTTCGGCGTGCTGGGTCCAGAACGCGACGCGGCCGGGGCCGACCACGAAAGGAAGCGACTCCCCGCCCACCGCCCGGCCCAGCTCGTCGGCCATCAGCCCCAGGACCGACCGGCCCACCGAGGTGCTGTGGCCGCGGCGGCGGACCAGATCCCAGCTCTGGCTGGTGTCGCCCAGGATCCGGGCCACCATCAGCATGATCACGGCCAGGAAGACCATGGACACCATCAGCTCGATGAGGCTGAACCCCCGGCGCCTAGTCATAGCCGAAGATCTCCGTGTAGAAGTAGCGGACATTGTGGTTGCGGTAGATGTAGCGGTGGCGCGAGACGGTCCCCTTGATCTCCTGCAGGCGATCGCTCGAGGCCGACACCTCGTCCCGGTCGGTCATGTCCACCCGGCGCCCGCTCCAGACGAGCAGGCGGACCCTGACCATGTTGGGGATCGGCATCTCGCTATAGACATGCCGGGTGGCCTCGGTGGTGTCCCGCTGGCCCTCCTCCCAGAAGGTGGTCTCGCCGCCGACCACCCGCAGCGCGGGCAGCAGCTCGAAGCGGTACCACAGGACGAAATCCTCGGCGGCGGGCTCGGACGGATGGTGGAAGGCGATAAGGGTCGGGGTGGTGGTGGGCGTCAGCGCGGCGACCGGATTCCCGTCCGCGTCGGACGCCCCCTGGCGCTCCAGCGCAAGGGGCAGGGAGAAGGCGGCCAGACGGGACGGCGACATGTCCGGGTTGCGGCGGAACTCGGCCCGGATGCCGTCCATCACCTGGGCCGCGAACAGGGAGGCGTAGGTGTCGTGCATGGCCCGGCGGTTCATCTCCAGCCCGGCCGGGAACAGGCCGACCACCCCCAGGATGCCGATGCCGACCACCCCCACGGCCAGGGAGGTCTCGATCAAGGAGAAGCCCCGGCGGCGGCTGAGGTGTCGGAGGTTCATGACGACGGCCACACCGCCCGCACCAGCCCGGTGTGCGGGCTCACCCGGATCTCGGCCTCGAACCGGGCGTCGCCGGGCTTGAGCGAGTACGAGACGATTCCCTCTTCGTCCACCTCGACAAAGCCCTCGGTGACGAAAACCCGGTATCCCTCGGCCCGGTGGGGGGCGCCGGTGCCCCGGAACCGCACGGCGGGGAAATCGCGGGTCTCGTAGCCCACCAGCGGGGGCGACTGCCGGATCCGCACCCCGGCGGCCACGCTGCCGCCGCCCGCGCCAAACACCGTCCCCGCGCCTCCCCGGAGCACGATCCCCTCGGGCAGCCGCACCCAGTCGGTGAGAAACCGCCCGTGCCCGCTCTCGGTGTCGATGGCGTACACCGCGTAGCCGCGGCCGACCAGCGGACGCAGGCCCTCGAGGTTGGCGAAGAAGGAGGCGGGGGCGTCCGGAGGGACGAACAGGACATAGGTCGTCTCGGCCTGGCCAATGGCATGCTGCCGGGCCAGGGACAGGGTGGCCTCGAGCCCCGCCACCGAACGGCGCGTCCCCCCGCGGCCGGTCACCCCCTGCAGGGCCGCCGTGGAGATGCCCAGCAGGAGGGCCGCGATGATCAGCACCGCCAGCATCTCGATCAGGGTGAACCCGTTCCTAGTGGCGCGAGGAGATGTCATCCTTACCTGCCACGTTGTCGTCCTGGAGACGGCCGTCCTTGCCCAGACTCCGGACGATGGCCGGAATGCCCCGGCTGGCCCCGATGGCGTTGTTGCCCGTGCAGTCCATGATCACCATGTAGGGATTGCCGTACGGATCCACCGCCACCAGATACTCCACCCCCCAGTCGTCCTCCACCGGGGTCAGAGGAAACTCCAGAAACACCTTGTGGACGCGGTTGGAGGCCGGGATGGTGAGCTGCTGGTAGAGATACTCCAGCCGTCGGAGCTCGGTCCGCCGCTGGTTGTTGTTGGCCCGTTCCCGGTCGATCCAGCCGGACTGGCAGCCGCCATGGTCGCCGCTCACCGGCAGATCGCCGGTCTCCTGGAAGTACCGGTTGATGGCGGTGGCGATCAGGTTGACCTCGGTGCGGGTTTTCGACTGTTCGGCCTTGTCCAGCAGATTGGCCACGGCCGGCAGGAGCAGGGCGGTGAGGATGGCGATCACCGCCACCACGGCCAGGATCTCGACCAGCGAGAACCCCCGCGTCCGGCGGCGTGGTTCAGTTGACGTCGAGGTAGAGGTCATCGGAGGTTCCGGATTCGCCGTCGGGGCCCCAGGAATGGATCCGGATGCCGGTCTGGCCGGTCACCGGGTCGGGGATGGTGAGAATGAGGTAGCGGTTGCCCCAGGGGTCGATCTGGGAGGTCTCGCGGCTCAGGAACCCGACCTGCCCGGAGATGCGGTCGCCGGCGAGCTCGCTGGTGCCAAACCCGAAGGCATGGGAGGCCTCGAAAACCCCGGTCTGGGAGCGGCCCTCGGCCAGATTCCCCGCGATCTCCTGCATCTCGCCGCGGGCCCGGCTGAGCATGGACCAGTTCATGGCCCAGCGGGCCCCCGCCACCAGAAAACTCATCAGGATCGAGATCACCAGCACGACGGTGAGGATCTCGATGAACGTGAACCCGGGCCGGTTCCTGCCCCGGAGCCCGGACGGACGTCCGCCGGGGCCATGCGGAGCTCCGGCGACCTTCGTGCCCGTGGCGCCTGGGCCCGGTTCCGGGCTGGCCCGAAAGCGGTTGGAGTCCGAAGGGATCATGGTGGCACCTGGCGGCATACCTATCTGTGGATCTACCTCTGGCTCCCCGTTCAACGTTACCTCCAAATGCGGAAAGCCTTTCCTGTACATGTGGACCGGGAGCCTCGCGAGAAGAATCCCGTCGCGCATCATCATACCCCCTGATCCAAATCACGTATAGCCCAAACGGTCGAAGCACCTGACAAAAATGGACTTGGCGTCCATGCCGTCCCCGGAGGGTGGATCCACATCGGGCGGACCGCCCCCTGTCCAAAATAATCCGGCGCAAAGCCGGTTTCGGCGTGTCCCTTCGGGCTTCAGGCCTGTATATTCACGTTTCCACGAACCGTTCCCTTCGCCCCATGCTCCGGAGTCCGTTCATGCCCGCATCTTTCCGCGCCGCCGCCGTCCTGATCCTCGCCCTGGGGTCCGCCGCCATCCCGCCGCCCGCCCGGGCCGCCGAGGTCGAGGTGCTCTCCATCCATAGCCCGTGGCGGATGCACTACGGGCGCGAGGCGGCCACCGGCCCCTGGATGGCCCCGGCCTTCGAGGATGGGGACTGGATCCGCCACACCGGGCCGTTCTTCCCCGGCCACCGGGCGCCCGGCGGGCACGGGCAGCGCGAGGAAACCTACGGGGCCGGAAACATCCTCCAGCCCCTCCAGGTGCGGACCCGCTTCCGGGCCGACGATCCGGGCCGGATCCGCCGGCTTGTGCTGTCCATGCGCTACCGGGGCGGCGTCATCGTGGTTCTCAACGGCCGGGAGGTGGCCCGAGGTCACCTGCCGG
>PXDE01000174.1 GCA_003566475.1 PVC group bacterium
CCGCCCAGGCCGGGGACGGCGGTGCGCAGCGGATTGCCGCCCAGACCGGGGCCGCCGAGTTCCCCGTCCCAGACCGGGATCTGGCCCCGGTCCGGCTCGCCCACGGCCCGGAACCCTTCGCGCTGGGTGCCGATGTAGACCCGGCCCCGGGCGATTACCGGGCTGGACAGGACGCCGGGGTCGTGGACGCTGGGCTGGGAGCCTACCGGGAACTGCCACACCGGCTCGAAGGTCTCGCGGTCCAGGCCGTAGAGCATGCCGGTGCGGGTCACCACGTAGAGGATGTCCTCGGTGAGGGCGGGGGAGGCCATGATGGGGGCATGGGCGTCCCATTCGCGGGCGATGGCGCCGGTCTCGCGGTCCACCGCCAGCACCTGGCCGCGCCGGGTGGCCACGTAGGCGTGGCGGTCGCCGAGGGCCACCGCGCCGAGGATGGTGTGGCTCACCTGGACCTTCCAGTCGTGGGTGTATTCGGGATCCTGCTCGGCCCGGGCCAGGTCCACCCGCCACAGCTCCCCGGCCGGGGGTTCGCCCTCGTTCACGAAGTCGCCGTTGCCCATGCCGATGTAGAGCTTGCCGTCGGCCACCGCGCCGGGGCTGAACACCGGGTATTTCGTGTCGATCCAGCGGCGCAGGTCGCCGGTCTCCGTGTCGAGGATGACGATGGCGTGGCCATCCACGCCCAGGCCCGCGATCACCCGGTCGCCATCGGCCACCATCGAGGTCTCGGCGTCCTCGTAAGTCTCGCCGGGCAGATGCCAGAGCAGCTCGCCGGTCTCCAGATCCAGGCAGCGGATGCCTCCGAGGTCGCCCGCGCCCACAAAGACCCGGCCCCCATACACCACCGGGGTGGCCTCCACATGGTCCACGGTCTCGTGATACCAGCGCAGCGACCCGTCTCGGGTGTCCAGGGCGACCACGCGGGCCCCGCGGGTGAGGTGGGTGCCCTCGCCCACCAGCAGGGTGTCGCCCACCACCACCGGCGACGAGAAGGTGGCACGGAAGGTGCGGAAGCCGGTGGGGAAGCGGGGGGTCACCGACCACACCACCTCGCCGGTGTCGGCGTCGAGGCAGGAGATCACGCCCACCCCGTCGGCCCGGTCGAGCACGCCCAGGCCGCCGGCCGAGACCACGTAGACCCGGTTGCCGGTGACGGCACCCGTGGCCAGGAACCAGTGGTCGCCCTGGCGGTAGCTCCAGACCTCGCCGCCAGTGGTGGGGGAGGGGGTTCCGGGCACGATGCCCAGGCGGCGGACACCGCCCTGAAACATAGGCCAGTCCTCGGCCTCCTCGCGATCCTCATCCACCCCGGCCACCCCGCGCGCCCCCAGTGCCCGGACTCCGGCGACCGCGCCCCAGATCAGCGCCACCACCAGCCCCACCTGGATCTTCTGCCGCCAGAGCAGGCGCAGGCCCTGCTTGATCACCGAGGGCCGGAACATCAGCAGCAACGTGCTCCCAATGGCGGCCAGGATGGCCGGGGCCACCGCGATCAGCACCTGGATGGGCCCGATCAGGACCGGCACCACCCCTAAAGGGAGGCCGTTCAGAACGAGCATAGGGCGATCAGGCAGGGAAGACGCTTCAACATCGGAATAGCCATATATGAATCTCCATACTCTTCCAACCGCAATCGTGCAACCGCCCACTGCGCCAAGACGCCGCTCTGCACATCCTCAGCCCCCATCCCGACTAATCTGCTCCAACCACGACACCCCATTTACCGTCAAAAATAAAGGCCTGACCCCTATTGGAACCCTATAAATAAAGACTAGAATAGAAGGGGTCAGACCTTAATTCATGACATTAAGGTCTGACCCCTTTTCAGGTCTGACCCCTTTCCTCCGCGATGCGGACGCAACCCCGTTGGGGTTGGGCACAGGCTCCGCAGCCAATCTTGAACGCCCACACCGTCGCCCTACGGCGAGAGGTGGAATCCCTTGTACCATGCGGCCGCGTGCAGGGAGAGAGCGGGCACCGCGATGAGGGGGATACTGAGAACTCCCGCGGCGATGCACATGACCTTGCTCTTGCCGTTGCGGTAGTCCCACGCGGAGAGGGCGATGCAGGATCCTGCCGTCGCGGCCGCGGCCAGGAGGGAGAAGAACGCCCATCCCATCGGGCGGATCCACGTGCCCTCAGGAACCCCCAGGAAGGGCAGGGCCAGGGAGGCCAGGTACAGGGCGCCGAATACCGGCGTGACCAGGGGCGACAGGAATCGTCCACAGGGGACGGCCGAGTGCACCACGCTCCAGCCCACGGCGGCAACGAGCACGGGCCCCGCAAGAAAACTGAGTTGAGAGAGCATCCACAACGGTAGGATCACCCCGCCGAGGATCATCTGAAGCGGTTCCGGCATCGAGTCTGGGATGGCATCCAGAAGCTCCACGAAGTCGGCAAACACCGCGAACAGGGATAGGGCGACTCCGAACGCAAACAGCCGGAGCTTGACTCTCCAACTCAGCCTCTTCCCGGCCAAGTCCATGGGGGAGACCTCCCGCCTGCCGCAGCTACGCCGGCCGGTGGGGGACGAAGGTGCGGGTCTTGCGGCGGCGGGTGGTGCGGTCGTCGGAGGCGGCCTCGCGGTAGAGGGTGTGCTGGGCAGACAGACGGTCCTTGGGCTTGAGGCCTTCACGGAGGGGCTGCCAGGCGCCGTCGGGCTTCAGATCCCAGGCGTTGGCGGTGTCCTGAAAGCAGACGTCGAGGATATGGAGAACTTCCCGCCGGGCCGCCGAGTCGTCCACCTCCACCATCAGCTCGATCCGCCGGTCGAGGTTGCGCGACATCCAGTCCGCGCTGGAGAACATGACGACCGGGTGGCCCCCATGGTGGAAGTGCATCATCCGACCGTGCTCCAGATACCGGCCCACGATGCTGACCACCCGGATGTTCTCGCTGAGCCCCCGCACCCCCGGGCGCAGACCGCAGATGCCCCGCACGTTGAGCTGAATGTCCACGCCGGCCTGCGAGGCCTTGTAGAGGGTGCTGATGACCTCGGGATCGGCCAGAGAGTTGACCTTGGCCCGGATGAGCGCGGTCTGTCCCTCCTTGGCCCGGGCCGCCTCGGCCGCGATCAGTTCGAGCAGCCGGGCCTTGAGGTCGATGGGCGCGGCATAGAGCTTGCGGTAGCGCGGAGGCTGGGAGTACCCGGTGATGGTGTTGAAGAAGGTGGCCACGTCGCGGCCGTAGTCCTCGCCGCAGGTGAGGTAGCTGAGGTCGGTGTAGAGCTTGGCCGTGATCTCGTTGTAGTTCCCGGTGCCAAGATGCACGTAGCGCCGGATGCCTCCGGCCTCCCGCCGCACGATGAGCGCGCACTTGGCGTGGGTCTTGAGGCCGCGGATGCCGTAGATGACCTGCACCCCGGCGTGCTCGAGGGCCCGAGCCCACTCGATGTTGCGGGCCTCGTCGAACCGGGCCTTGAGCTCGACCAGGGCGGTGACCTGCTTGCCCCGTTCGGCCGCCTTGGCCAGGGCGGCCACGATGGGGCTGCTGCGGCTGGTCCGGTAGAGGATCTGCTTGATGGCCAGCACGTCGGGATCGGCCGCCGCTTCCTCGATCAGCGAGACCACGGGCTCGAACCGGTGGTAGGGGGCATGGATGAGGACGTCGCCCCGGGCGATGACGTCGAACATGGTCTCGCCGGGGTCGCGCTGCACCCGGTCGCGGGGTGGCCAGTCCTCGTTCTGCAGGTGCTCGAAGCCGGACAGGGAGGTGATGGCGAAGAAGGCCTTGAGCTCGAGGGGGCCGGGATTGGCGAACACGTGCCCGGCCTCCACCTGGAGCCGGCCTTTCAGGAACCCGGCCAGCTCGCGGGAGGTGGCGCGGTCCATCTCCAGGCGCACGTAGTCACCTTCCTTGCGGGCCTCGAGCATGCCCACCATCTCGGCCAGGAGATCCTCGGCCTGGTCGTCCTCGACCGCGAAGTCGGCGTTGAGGGTGACCCGGAAGGCGGAGGATTCGAGCACTTCCTCGCCCGGGAACAGGCGGTCGCGGAACAGGGTGAGCACGTCCTCGAGCAGGATGAACCGGTAGCCTTCCTCGGCGGGAAGGGACACGAACCGGGGGATGACCCGGGGCAGGGTGACCATGGCGAACCGGGCGTCGGCCTGGCCGGAGGCGGGGGCGAGGCGGAAGGCGAGGTGGAGGGTGACCCCCGAGAGCTGGGGGAACGGGGCCTCGGGATCGAGGGCGACCGGGGTGACCACCGGATACACCTCCTCCTCGAAGAACCGTTCGAGGTAGGCGTGCTGGTCCACCGAGACTTCGGTGGGCCGGACCCGCCGGATGCCCGCATCGGCGAGGGCGGGGGTGAGCTCGTCGTTGAGCAGCCGGTACTGCTCCTGCACAAGCTGGTGGACCCGGCTGGAGATGGCCCGGAGCTGCTGGGCGGGGGTGAGCCCGGCGAGGTCGCGGCGGCGGCTCCCCCGCTTTCGCAGCATGTGCAGCCCGCCCACCCGCACCATGTAGAACTCCTCGAGGTTGGAGCCGAAGATGGCGATGAACTTGAGCCGCTCGAAGAGGGGGAGCTCGGGCCGGGCCGCCTCGGCCAGCACCCGGCCATTGAACTCGAGCCAGGACAGCTCGCGGTTGAGGAAGGCGTCGGGGGACTTGCGGCGGGAAGGGCTCATGCGGGGCGCTCCGGGGTGCCTTTGCGAAGGACGACGCGGCGGCCATACAGCTCCTCGAACAGCCCGCCCTTCTCCTCGAGGGCGCGTCGCTCCAGGGTGAGGTCGTCGACCTTGGGCACGTAGATGACGAACTGCCCGTCCTCGAGGGCGAAGGACAGGTGGCGAAGGGACTGGGCGTGGTGGCGGTCGAGGGCGTCGGCCACCCGCAGGATGGCGGCCAGCTTGGCCAGGGTCAGCCGGTCTTCCCGCTCCAGGGCCCGGTATTCCTCGTGGTGGAGGTCGGGATGGGCCTTGCGGTGATAGCGGGCGACGAGGGCGATGAGCTCGGTCTGGCGCAGGCTGAGCCCGAACAGCTCGCTGTTGCGGATGAGGTAGTAGGAATGCTTGTGGTGGCTGTTGCGGCTCACGTAAAGGCCGATCTCGTGGAGCAGTCCGGCCACGGTCAGGACCAGCTCGTGGCGGTCGTCGAGCCGGTGCTCGGCCCGCAGCTCGCGGAAGATGGCGGCGGCGAGGTCGGCCACGTAGCGCCCGTGCCGGGGGTCGTAGTCGTATTTCTCGCCCAAAGTCTCGGCGGAGCGGACGACCTGGGCCCGGAACTCGTCCGACCACTCCCCGCCCTGGGCCAGTTCGAGGAGCAGGCCGTCGCTGAGGCCGAGGGCGGGGGCCACCACCTCCTTCACCCCCAGCAGCGCGGCCAGTTTCTCGTAGGCGAGGAGGGCGGGGCCCAGATTCTCGGCCTCGCGGTAGGTGAGGGCGAACTTGCGGACCAGCCGGTCCGGGGGAAGGTCCACCACCTCCCGGGCGAACGCGGTGAACTTCGCCACGGGGATGCGGGGGGCGTGGGAGGGGTCGGCTTCGGGGACGAGGTGCCGGGCGGCCAGGCGGGCGTCGTCGGCGAGGGCGAGCAGCATACCGGCCTTGGGGAAGGGCAGGTGCTGCCGCACCACGGCCAGACTCCGCTCGACCACCTGTTCGAGCACGCCGCGGACCTGCGGAGCGGGCACATGATAGGCCTCGAGGGCCTCGCGCATGCGGAGCGACCCTAGCCGGTGGGTCTCCGCATAGATGACCTCGCCCTGGTCCAGGAACAGGATCTCGGTGCTCCCGCCCCCGACATCGGCGGCCACCACCCGCTGCCGGGTGAGATAGGGGTGGCGGCGCAGCACATCGCGGAGACCGGCGTAGTTGAGACGGCTGACCTCGGCCTCCTCGATGACGTCCACCTGGATCCCGGTGGCCACGTAGACCCGGTCCACGAAGGTGTCGCGGTTGAGGGCCTCGCGCACGGAACTGGTGGCCACGGCCCGGAGGCCGGTCTTCAGGTCCACCCCGTACTCCCCCATCACGCGGGAGAAGCCGCGCAGGATGTCCACCGACTCCTCGATGGTGGTCTGCCGGATGCGGCCGTTCTGGAACACGTCGGAACCCAGGTTATGGGCGTGCTCGAGGTGCTCGAGCACGCGCACCTCTCCGGGCCCCCGGACCTCGGCCACGGTCATGCGGATGGCCGTCGCCCCGATGTCGATGGCGGCCCGCAGCGCGGGGGGCTGGGGATCGGGCTCGGGCGGCCGGGCGGGCTCGCTCATGGGGCCCGGGCGGTCTGCTCGGCCAGGGCGGCCGCCCCCATCACCCCGGCGTCGTCGCCCAGAGCGGCCACCGTCACCTGGAACTGCTTGCGGTAGATGGCCATGACGCTCTCCTCGACCCCGGCCCGGACCTCCTCCAGGTAGAGGTCGGGCATGGCCTCGACCAAGCCCCCGCCGAGCACGATGGCGTCGGGGCCGATGAGGTGGATCACGTCGGCTACCGATCGGCCCAGCACCCGGGCCGCGTAGCGGATGATGTCCTCGACCACGGTGTCGCCCGCTTTCACCGCCTTGGCCAGGAGGCCGCTGCGGATCTTGGCGATGTCGGTGCCGGCCTCGGCCAGGATGGTGGGGGCCTCGCCCCGGTAGGCGGCCCGGGCGGACTGGGTGGCGATGGCCAGGCGGCTGGCCACCGTTTCCAGGCAGCCCCGGCGTCCGCAGCCGCAGAGCAGGCCGCCGGGCCGGATGCAGACATGGCCCAGCTCCATCACGCTGAGCTTGCGCCCGGTGAGGATCCGGCCCTCGCGCACGCAGCCGGCCCCGATCCCGGTGCCCGGGAACACCCCCAGCACGCAGAAGGCGTCGCGGCCGGCTCCGAACCGGGCCTCGCCCAAAGTGCCCACGTCCACGTCGTTGCCCACGGCCACCGGGCAGCCGAACTTCTTCTGCAGCACGCCCTGGATGTCGGCCTTCTTCCAGCC
The DNA here is from genome assembly GCA_003566475.1 of PVC group bacterium. GTDB lineage: Bacteria > Verrucomicrobiota > Kiritimatiellia > SS1-B-03-39 > PXDE01 > PXDE01. Next base: position 6,916 of record PXDE01000174.1, read on the forward strand.
CAGGTTGGCTGCCTCGGCCAGCACCCCGCTATCGACCCGCACCGGCCCGGGAGCGCCCACCCCGATGCCCCTCAGCTCCTTGGGCTTGGCCCCGGCGTCGGCCAGGGCCTCCTCGACCGTCTCGACCATCCGGGCCAGGCCGGCCTCCTGCCCCTCGCTGCCCTTGGTCTTGGTCCGGGACCGGCCCCGGGGCTTGAAGTCCGGCCCGAAGGCCACCGCCAGCATCTTGGTGCCGCCCAGATCGAACCCGACCCAGAGGCCGCCGTTGTCCTTATCGCCCATGCCAGACCGCCCTGTGATAGAGGTGGACCCCCAATGTAGCAGGTCCGGGGGGGGAGGGGAAGGCGGCAGCCTCAGGCCTCCTTCTCGAGGAAACCGTCGAGCTTCCGGAGGCGGGTGGGGTGGCGCATCTTGCGGAGGGCCTTGGCCTCGATCTGGCGGATGCGTTCGCGGGTGACCGCGAACTTGCGCCCGACTTCCTCGAGAGTCCGCGAGTAGCCGTCGACCAGACCGAAGCGCAGGGTCAGCACCTCCTGCTCGCGCTCGCTCAGGGTCTTGAGCACCTCCTGGATGCGGTCCTTGAGCAGGCTGTGGGAGGTCATCTCGGCCGGGTTCTCGGCGCTCTTGTCCTCGATGAAATCCCCGAAGTTGGTGTCGTCGCTGTCGCCCACCGGGCTCTGGAGGGAGATGGGCTGCTGGGCCATCTTGAGCACCGCCCGCACCCGGTCCACCGGGAGCATCATCTCCTCGGCGATCTCCTCCGGGGTGGGCTCGCGCCCCAGCTCCTGGATGAGCTTCTTCTGGATCCGCATGAGCTTGTTGATGGTCTCGATCATGTGGACCGGGATGCGGATGGTCCGGGCCTGATCGGCGATCGAGCGGGTGATGGCCTGGCGGATCCACCAGGTGGCGTAGGTCGAGAACTTGTAGCCCCGGCGGTACTCGAACTTCTCCACCGCCTTCATGAGACCCATGTTGCCCTCCTGGATGAGGTCCAGGAAGCTGAGCCCGCGGTTGGTGTATTTCTTGGCGATGCTGATGACCAGGCGGAGGTTGGCCTCGACCATCTCGGTCTTGGCCCGCAGCCCCTTGCGGAGCCAGGTCCGGAGCTCGCGGTAGGCGTGCTCGAAGTCCTCGGAGGTCATCCGGGCCTCGTGCTCGAAATCGGTGATCTGGGCCTGAAGCTCGGCCGGGTCGGCGGCCCGGCGGCGGCGGCGGGCCGCCCGCTCGGCCGCCTCGAGCTGCATCCGCATCTGCCGGTAGCGCCGATGGTGGGCCTCGGCGGTGTCCACCAGGTCCTCCACCGCCTTCTGCTTGAAGTAGAGCCGGTCGTAATGGTCGGACAGCCGTTTGCGGACCGCCTCGAACTTCTTCTGAAGGTCGTCGCGGGCGGCCTGGGAGAGGCGGGGCTTCTGAATCGAGGCGAACAGCTGGCCCGCCTTGGCATGGTTGGCGTGAAGGGTGCGCAGGTGCCGGGGCAGGGCGGCCACGTACTCGTCCCGGTCCGTGACGTACTTGTCGTTGATGATGCGGTCGAACCGCTCCTTGCCGTCCCGGACCCGCTCGGCCAGGTCCACGTAGGCCCGGTGCACGAATCCGAACCGGTTGAAGATCTCGCGGGCCCGGTTCTCCGCCTCCTCGATGCGCATGGAGATCTCCACCTCCTGCTCCCGGGTAAGCAGGGGCACCTGCCCCATCTGCTTGAGGTACATCCGCACCGGGTCGTCGAGCACGTCGGCCCGCTGGATCTGGCGCGCCCGCTCCTCCTGCTCGATCTGGGCGCGGTGCTTCTCCTCCTCGGACGCCTCGATGATGTCCATGTCCAGCTTGCGCAGGAACATGAGGATGCTCTCGAGCTCTTCGGGGCTGATGACCGAATCGGGCAGGATCTCGTTGATGTCCTCGAAGGTGAGGTAGCCCTGCTCCTTGCCCAGGTCGAGGAGCTCCTTGAGCTTGGCGTTGCGCTCCTCGCGGTTCATGGGGCCGCGCGGCCCGTTCTCGGAGCCGGCGGCGGCGAGGTCGGCCTCGCGGGCCGCGTCCGACTCGGCGGCCTTGGCCAGGGCCTCGTCGTCCTCCTCTCCGACCTCGTCCGGGGCCAGTTCGTCCAGATCCGAGGGCGGGAGGTCGTCCGCCATCCGCGGCTTCGCGGCCGCCGGGGGGGTGGCCTTGGCCGCCTTGCCGGCGGGTTTGGCCCCCGATGGGGCCTTCGCCGCCGTCCTGGCCTTGGCGGGCTTCCCGGCCTTGGCCGCCGTCTTCGAGGCGCCCGCCCGGCCGCCGGAGCCGGACGGGCCGGCCTTGACGGAGGAAGCCGCCTTCGGCTTTCGTGATTTCGATTGTTTGGTGCCGGAAGTGGAAGCGGAAGCAGGTGCCATCAGTAGAACGTCCCCCAAGGGTCAAATGCGAAAACCCTCAATTATAATCAAGTAGCAGCATACAGGCGGGAGTAGGGTGCTGTCAAACCCGGCGGCGGATCGATCCCGCGATGAAGGAGTTGAATGCGCGCCGGATCTGCCGCATAGTACACGTTTCCACCATTAGGGGGGCTATGAGCGAGACCATCAAGATCGTCGATATCCTGAACATCTTGCCGCACCGCTATCCGCTCCTGCTCGTGGACCGGGTACTGGAGCTGGAGCCGTCCTCGCGCATCGTGGGGATCAAGAACCTCACCGCCACCGATCCGGTGTTCCAGGGGCATTTCCCGGGCAATCCGGTGTACCCCGGGGTGTTTCAGCTCGAGGCCATGGCCCAGTGCGCGGGCATCCTCCTTAACCAGGCTTCCGGGCGGGAGGGGGAGATCGCCTACTTCGCGGCGGTGGACGGGGCCCGCTTCCGCCGGGTCTGCCGGCCCGGCGACCAGCTCCGGATCGAGGCCTCGGTCCTGCGCATCCGGGCCAAGATGGTCAAGGTGGCGGGAACGATCTCGGTGGACGGGGAGCTGGCCTCGGAAGCGGAACTCATGTTCGCCTACGGGGTCTAGGCCCGGTCCCGGCATGAGCGGCATGCATCCTACGGCGGTGGTGGCTCCGGAGGCCCGGGTGGCCCCGGATGCGGTGATCGGTCCCTACTGCGTGGTCGGACCCCAGGTGGAACTGGGGCCAGGGGTGGTCCTGCGGAGCCATGTGGTGGTGGACGGACGGACCACCCTCGGCGCGGGCGTCACCGTATTTCCGTTTGCCAGTCTGGGCACGGTGACGCAGGATCTGAAGCACGACGGCAAGGTGGGCCGGGTCGAGATCGGCGCCGGCACCACCCTTCGGGAGTATGTCACCGTGAACCAGCCCACCTTCGAGGACGGCCTGACCCGCATCGGCGAACGGTGCCACATCATGGCCTATTCTCACGTCGCCCACGACTGCCGGCTCGGTGACGGGGTGATCCTGGCCAACGCGGCCACCCTGGCCGGGCATGTGGTCATCGAGGACGAGGCCATCGTGGGCGGCCTGGTCGGCATCCACCAGTTTGTGCGGGTGGGCCGCCAGTCCTTCACCGGCGGCTGCTCGAAAATCGTGCAGGATCTGCCTCCATTCTTCCTCGCCGACGGCAATCCCCTGGCCGTGCGCGGGATCAACGCGGTGGGGCTGAACCGCCGCGGCCACGACGCCGCGGCCCGGGGCCGGCTCAAGGAGGCCTACAAGATCCTCTATCTGCGTGGCCTCAACACCTCCGACGCGGTGGGGGAGATCGAGCGGTCCCTCGGCGCCGACGCCCCCGAAATCGCCGAACTTCTCGCCTTCGTCCGCGCGGCGAAGCGCGGCATCACCCCGGGGCCGGCATGAGACGCCCCGCCGCATGGCTGGCCGTCGGGCTGGTGGCCGCGACGGCGGGCCTCTCCCCGGGCCAGGCCCCCGCGCCGGCTGACGATCCGCTCGTCGAGTTCCATTTCGAGGAGGTGGACATCCGGCTCCTCACCCGGCAGGTGGGCGGGCTGCTCGACCGCCGCTTCATCCTCGGGCCCGAGGTCGAGGGCACGGTCACCGTCATCACCCCCGGCCGCATCCGCACCTCCCAGGTCTATCCGCTGTTCTTGCGGGTGCTCGATTCAAGCGGGTTCACGGTGGTCGAGGAGGAGGGGGCCTACCGCGTGGTGCGGGTGCCCCGGGGCCTGGACCGGACCGGGCCCATCCTCGCTCCGGACGACCCCGGCCCGGGTGAGGGGCTGATCACCCGGATCCTGCCCGTGCGGCACGTCAGCGTGCTGGAGGTGAAGCGGGTGCTCGACGACCTGGCCGGCGAGGGCGGGATGCGCGGGGTGACGCCGTTCCCGGCCACCAACCAGCTTGTGGTCACCGACACCGCCGCCCGCATCGCCCGCCTCGAACAGATCCTGGCCCAGCTCGACCAGCCGGGGGCGAGCCGGACCATGGAGGTGGTGCGGCTCTCGCATGTCCCGGCGGAGGAGATGGCCCGCAGCCTCACCGCCGCCGTCCAGGGCCTGGATTCGCTGGGCCGGGGCCTGGCCCGCCATATGCGCGAGGTGGCCGGCGGGGCGGGGGCGGTGGCCCCCACCGTGGTCGTGGTGCCCATGGCCCAGACCAACACCCTCCTGCTCTCGGGCTCGCCCCTCGAGGTCGGGCAGGTCAGGGACCTCATCGCCCGGCTCGACATCGAGCCGCCCGCCGACCGGGGGCGTCTCAATGCCATCTTTCTGAAATATCTGGGCGCCAAGTCGGCGGCGGAATCGCTGAACGCGCTGCTGGCCAAGGCGGCCGGGGCGGATCAGCGCCCCGCCATCGCCATCGAACCGGACCTCGCCAACAACGCCCTGCTCGTCGAGTCCTCGCCCAGCGAGTTCGAGGTGGTCCGGGCCCTGGTCGAGCGGCTCGACCAGGTGCCCCAGCAGGTGCTGGTCGAGGTGATGATCGTCGAGGTGGCCCTGGGCACCCAGATGGACCTGGGGGTGGAGTGGTTCGTCACCGACGGCTTCGAGGAAGGGTCCACCCGGTTCTTCGGGCGGAGCCGCCCCGGGGACACCGACGTCCTCGGCTCCATCGCCGAGGGGGTCTTCCCCCAGGGCATGACGTTCGGCGTGGTCCGGGGCACCGAGACCCTGCCCAACGGCACGGTCATTCCCAGCGTGCCCGTCATGCTCCGGGCCCTCGCCCAGGAGCGCGACGTCAAGATCCTCTCCAACATCCCCCTCTGGGCCCAGAACAACAAGCCGGCCAGCGTGAGCGTGGTCGAGAACATCCCCGTCCTCAAGTCCACCATCGAGGCCGGGGCGGGCACCGCCCGCGATGTCATCCAGAACATCGAGCGGCTCGACGTGGGCATCAAGCTGTCTGTGACTCCCCAGGTGAACCAGGACAGCGACATCGCCCTGGAACTCAACCCCAGCATCGAGGCCATCATCGACGACGGCCCCCCGGGGCAGTTCACCCCCACCCTCGCCCGCCGCGAGGTTTCGACCACCGTGACCCTGCCCGACCGGGCCACCGTGGTGATCAGCGGGCTCATCCGCGAGGACCGGGTGCAGGTGGTGAACCGGGTGCCCCTGCTCGGGCGCATCCCGCTGCTGGGCGCCCTGTTCCGCAGCACCGCCGACCGCACCCAGCGCACCAACGTGCTCATCTTCGTCACCCCCACCATCGTGAACGACGCCGCCTCGTTCGCCCGGGCCCGGGCCCGATGGGAGGCCCTGACCGGCCTGGAGGGGCCACCGCCCCCGGACGCCCCGGAGGAGGAGGCGACTTCCGAACCGCCGATCGGGCCATGAACCTGCTTGAGGCGGTGGGGCGGCGGCATCGGCTCGACCCCGAGCGCGCCCGGGAGGCGCTGGCCGACCGGGACGGGGAGGGGATCGACGGCCAGGGCCGGGCGCTGATCGAGGCTGGAGTCGCCCCCGAACCGGCGGTGCTGGGGGCGTGGGCCGAGCTCTGTGGCATGGCCTGCTGGGACCGCGTGCCGCCGGAGAGCCTGGCCGCCGACCTCGTCCGCGAGGTCTCGGTGGAGTGGGCCCGCAGCCGATGTCTGCTGCCCGTGCGGGATGAAGGCCGGATCAAGGTGCTCAGCGCGGAGCCGTTTCCCGGCGACGCCCTCAACGACCTGGCCAGCCTGCTGGGCGAGGATCCGGAACTCGTTCTGGCCCGTCGCGAGCATATCCTGGCCGCCATCGAGGCCTGCTACGCGGCCCGGGGCGAGGCGTCCATGGAGGCGTCGCCGGCGGAACCCGCCGCGCCCGCGCCCGCCGCCCGCAGCGAGGATCTCCTGAGCGAAGGCGATCATGGTCCGGCCGCCCGGTACCTGAACGCCCTCCTGCTCTCGGCCATCCGCCAGGGCGCCTCGGACGTCCACTTCGAGCCCTACGAGGACCGGGTCCGAGTGCGGTTCCGGATCGACGGCGTGCTCCACGAGCAGGCGCCGCCGCCCAAGGCCCTGGACCGGGCGCTGGTCTCCCGGGTGAAGGTGATGGCCCAGCTCGACATCGCGGAGAAGCGCCTGCCCCAGGACGGGATGGCCAAAGTCCGGTCCGGGGCGCAGGAGATCGACCTCCGGGTGTCCATCATGCCCGTGGCCGAGGGCGAGCGCCTGGTCCTGCGCCTGCTCCACCGCGCCTCGGCCCGGATCCCCATGGGCGACCTCGGCATGGGCGATCTCCTCCAGGCCCGCCTGCGCGACCTGCTCGGCCTGCCCCATGGCATGGTGCTGGTGACCGGCCCCACCGGCAGCGGCAAGACCACCACCCTTTACGCCGCCCTGCAGGAACTCGACACCCGGCGTCAGAACATCCTCACCATCGAGGATCCCATCGAGTACCAGCTCCCGCAGATCGGGCAGATCCAGGTGCGGCCCCGCATCGGGCTCACCTTCGCCCAGGGCCTGCGGCATATCCTGCGCCAGGATCCGGACGTGATCTTCGTGGGCGAGACCCGGGATCAGGAGACTGCCCAGATCGCGGTGCGGGCGTCGCTCACCGGCCACCTCGTGCTGACCACGCTCCACACCAACGACGCTCCGGGGGCCGTGCTGCGGCTGGTGGACATGGGGATCGAGCCCTTCCTCCTCGCCTCCGCCTTCCGGGCCGCGCTGGGGCAGCGACTGGTCCGCTGCCTGTGCCCGGCCTGCCGACGGCCGGATGCGCTTGACGAGGAGTGGACCACCCGGCTGGCGACGGCCGAGGCACGGATTCCGGAGGGAGCCACCTGGATGCGCCCGGAGGGCTGTCCGGAATGCCTGGAGGGGTTCCGGGGCCGGAACGGTCTGTTCGAGCTGCTGGTGGCCGACGACGCCATCGAGGACGCCATCCGGGGCGGCGCGGGACGCACCGAATTGCGCAGGCTGGCGGCGGAACAGGGCATGGTGACGATCCTGCAGGACGGTGTGAACAAGGCCGCCCAGGGCCGCGTGGACCTCACCGAAGTGTGGCGGGTGGCGGGCCGTGCGGGCTAGATCGTGGCCGGTTGACCTCCCCGGGAGGTGCTGACCATGCCCTCATTCGTCTACCGTGGATTCCGTCGGAGTGGGGAACCGGTCAAAGGCCTGCTCGAGGCGGCGTCGGCCAAGGCGGCTCGGGAGGCCCTGCTGGCCGAAGGAGTGCTGGCCGAGGCGGTCGAGCCCAGCGGGCGCTCCGCCCGCCGGGGCGTGGGCGGCGGAAGGACCGGCGAGGCCGTCCGGGCCGACCTCTACGCCGAGCTGGCCGCCATGGCCCGGTCCGGTCTGCCCTTCGCCCAGTCCCTGGCCGTGGCCCGGGAGGGCGCGGCCGCCGAAGGCCTGCGCGAGCCTCTCGCCGACTTGCTCGACCGCGTGCGCGGAGGGCAGGACGTCGCCTCCGCCCTCACCGAAGCCTTGGGCGGGGTGACTCCGTTCGAGACCACGCTTCTGGCCATCGGCGAGCGTACGGGTGATCTTGCTCGAAGCCTCGACGAACTCTCCCGGTTCCTGCAGTCCCGCCGGGAGTTCCGCGAGCGGGTGCAGTCGGCCCTCATGTACCCGCTGCTCGTGCTCGGGCTCACCGTCGTGCTGCTGGTGGTGATGACCACGGGCCTGCTGCCTCTGCTCGACCGGCTGCTGGCCGACGCCCGGGTGGATCTGCCGCCGCTGACCCGGGCCGTGTTCACAGCGGGTCGGGTCATGAGCTGGGCTCTGCCGGCGGCACTCGTTCTGGGCGGAGGGCTGTGGTGGCTGGGCCGGTCGTGCCCTCCCGACCCCGCCCGCGAGGAGGCCCGGGACCGGGTCCGGCTGGCCCGGCGCGGCTGGGGGACGGTGCGGCGGGCGCTGGCCTCGCATCGGTTCACCCACACCCTGGCCATCCTCCTCGACGGCGGGGCGGGGCTTCCCGAGGCGGTGCGGCTGGCTGGCCGGGCCACTGGTCATCCGTCGCTGGAGCGCAGGCTGGAGGAGGCGGCTCGGGCGGTGGAGCAGGGGAGGTCCCTGGCCGAGTCGCTGGCCGGGATAGAGGGGCTGGCCCCCAACCTGGCCGAATGGGTGGGGGCGGGCGAGGCCTCCGGCCGGCTCGCGGAACTCCTCCGCACCGCCGCCGAACGCTACCGCGCCGAATGGGAGCGCCGGACCTCCCGAATGCTCGGCCTCCTCGCCCCCGCCCTCCTGGTCGGGGTGGGCCTCCTCGTGCTCATCGTAGCGCTCGCCGTCCTCTGGCCCATCCTCAACCTCAGCCGCGGCCTGGGCCTCTAGCCGTGCCTCGGCGATCCCTGTTTGGGGATCTGATTCCGGAATAATTGCGCTTGCTAGGGACACCGATCCGTCTAGACTCCGCCGCTCTTTTCCCCCGGACTCCCCCATGCCTGTCTCCTACCGCAATATCGCCATCATCGCCCACGTGGACCACGGCAAGACCACCCTGGTCGACGGACTGCTCCGCGAGGGCGGAGCCTACCAGGCCCACGAGGTGGCCGAGGAACGCGCCATGGACTCCATGGACCTCGAGCGCGAGAAGGGCATCACCATCAAGGCCAAGAACGCCGCCGTGCATTGGGGCGACACGGTGCTCAACATCGTGGACACGCCCGGACATGCCGACTTCGGCGGGGAGGTGGAGCGGATCATGGGTATGGTGGATGGAGTGCTGCTCCTGGTGGACGCCCAGGATGGCCCCCAGGCCCAGACCCGCTTCGTGCTCAGGAAGGCCCTGCACCACGGCCTGAAGGTGATCGTGGTGATCAATAAGATCGACCGCGAGCACGCCGACCCCGCCCGGGTCCACGACCAGGTGCTCGAACTGCTGCTGGAACTGGACGCCACCGAAGAGCAGTTCCACGCCCCCTTCATCTACGCCAGCGCCAAGGAGGGATTTGCCATCCGCGAACTGACCGACCCGCGCGCCCGCGGCATGGCCCCCCTGTTCGAGGCCGTTCTGGAGCATGTGCCGCCCCCGGAGGTGAAGGCGGGTGGCTTCCGGATGCTGGTGAGCAATCTCGACTGGAGCGATTACGTGGGCCGGATCGCCATCGGCAAGGTGCTGAGCGGCTCGGTCGGTGTGGGCGACAGGGTGGTCCGGCTCTCCCGGGAGGGCGGCCCCGAGACGGCCAGCGTCACCAAGGTGTTCGAGTTCACCGGCATGGAATCCTCAGAGACGGTGAGGGCGGAGGCCGGGAACATCGTCGGCCTCTCCGGGTTCCGCGAACTGGCCATCGGCGACACCCTGGCCGCCGACCCCCAGGCCACGCCGGTCCCGTTCACCGCCATCGACCCGCCCACCCTGCAGATGGAGTTTCTGGTCAACGACGGCCCCCTGGCCGGGCGCGAGGGCAAGTTTCTCACCTCCCGGCATCTCCGCGAGCGTCTGATCAAGGAGACCCGCACCAACGTGTCGCTCCAGGTCGAGGACACCAGCGAGGGCAACGTGTTTCTGGTGAGCGCCCGGGGCGAGCTGCAGATCGCCATTCTGCTCGAGCAGATGCGGCGGGAGGGGTTCGAGGTCATGGTGTCGCGACCCCGGGTGATCCTGCGCAAGGACGAGGGAGGTCACACCCTGGAGCCGTTCGAGACCCTGTGGCTGGACCTTCCCCAGGACGTTCTGGGCGACAGCCTGCAGATCCTGGCCGCCCGCAAGGCCCGCACCCAGGACATGCGCCACCACGGGGAGCGGGTGCAGATCGAGGCGGTCATCCCCACCCGGGGACTCATCGGCCTCGAGACCGCGCTCACCAATCTGGCTGGGGGGAGGGCGGTGATGAGTCACCTCTTCCTGGAATATGCCCGCCATGCCGGCCCCATCGAGGCCCGCACCAGCGGAACGCTGGTGTCGGTCGAGCAGGGTCAGGCCACGGCCTACGCGCTGGACATGATCCAGGAGCGCGGGCGCCTCTACATCGGCCCGGGCGACCAGGTGTATACGGGCATGGTGGTGGGGGAGAACCCGCGGTCGGAGGATCTGCCGGTGAATCCCACCCGGCTGAAGCAGCTCACCAATATGCGGGCGGCGGGCAAGGACAAGGCGGTGTCGCTGGAGCCCCCCCTGCGGCTATCCCTCGAACAGGCCATCGAGACCATCGCCGCCGACGAGTACGTCGAGGTCACCCCCACGCAGATCCGCATCCGCAAGCGGATCCTCGACGCCACCCAGCGAAAACGGGCGGCCCAGCGCGAGGCTGAACTGGGGGCATAGACGGGACGGGTCGCGGCAGGTGATCTCGCGCCGTCCGGACTCCGGAAGCACCGGAATCCGCCTCAGCCGGGGAGACCCTTCGAGGGCAACCAGAGCCCGACGTGTCATAGCCGCCTACGATCGTCGGGATCTAAGACATGCCATGGGTCCGGCGACTTTTCCCGTTTCGCTGGGTATTTTCGTGATTGACGTGATTTAGTTCGCTACGATCGTAAGGAGTTATTTCACATGGCCCCGGATGGGGGGGCGAAGGGTCGGGGCTCGGGACGAGGGGCGGAGGCTGCGGAGCCTGCTCCGCCGGGAAGGCGTGGACAAGGCGGCGGGACCAGCGCATGCTGGGCGCATGCGCTGCTTCATCCGGCCTGTCGCCTGTCTGGCCTTTCTGGCCACGCTGATTCCGGCCATTGCGGACCCAGGGATCGGTCCGAGGACCGGCCCGGCCCCGGAGGGCGCGTCGCACGATGCCCCGGCGGTGGAGTCCGCCCGGTCCGCGGCGGGATCACCTTCCGCGTCCCCGGTGGAAGAGTCCGCCCCGTCCTTCTGGCGCCGGCTTCGGAACTGGCCGCCGGTGGCCTGGGCGCGGCGTCATCGCGCCCGGGCCCTGTCGATCGCCTTCGTGCTCGCGCATCTGGCGGGTGCCGCCCTCTCGGTGCGGGCGATCCTCGACGCCCGCACCGCGCAGGGCACGGTGGCCTGGGTGGTGGCGCTCAACGCGATGCCGGTGCTCAGCATCCCGGTGTACTGGCTGTTCGGCCGGAACTCGTTCCGGGGCTATGTCAAGGCCCGCCGGGCGGGCCTGCGGGTGGTGGATCCAATCACCGGGGAGGTGCTGGCGGAACTGCGGGCGAGGGAGGGCGCGGCTCCGCCCGATCCCGACGGACTGCTCCAGGTTGGCCGCCTGGCCCGGATGCCCGCCACGCGAGGCAACCGGGTCGACCTTCTGGTGGACGGCGCGGCCACCTATGCCTCCATGGCCGATGGAATCGACCGGGCCCGGAACTACGTCCTCTTCCAGACCTATATCCTCCGCGACGACGAAGCGGGCCAGGATCTGGCCGACCGTCTGCTTGCCCGGGCCGCCGACGGCGTCCGGTGCCACCTCCTTTACGACGGTATGGGCAGCGTCGCCCTGTCCGGGGCCTACCTGCGGCGGCTGCGCGAGGGCGGGGTGAGGGTCGCCCCGTTCGAATCCACCCGGGGGGGCTGGCTCAGCCAGTCCCAGATCAACTTCCGGAACCACCGCAAGGTGCTGGTGGTGGACGGGCGGGAGGCGTGGATCGGCGGGCACAACATCGGTAACGAACAGCTTGGCCGCGATCCCCGCTACGGGGCGTGGCGCGACACCCATGTCCGGGCCGAAGGGCCCGTGGTCCAGACCGTGCAGATCCCGTTCCTGGAGGACTGGCACTGGGCCACCGGGGAGATCCTCGGGGGGCTCGCCTGGACGCCCGCCCCGGAGGCGGGGGGGATGACCGCCCTTTGCCTGCCCACCGGCCCCGCCGACACGGTCGAGCTGTGCACCCTGTTTCTGGTCAACGCGATTCACGCCGCCCGCGACCGGCTATGGATCGCCACGCCCTACTTCGTACCCGACGAACCCTGCATGACCGCGCTCCGGCTCGCCGCGCTCCGAGGGGTGGACGTGCGCCTGCTCGTGCCCGCCCGTCCCGATCTCCTCCTGGTCGCCTTGTCCGGATGGGAGCGGTTCGAGCGGCTCCTGCCCGCCGGCATCCGCATCTACCGGTACCGCGAAGGGTTCATGCACCAGAAGGTGCTGCTGGTGGACGACCGCATGGCCACGGTGGGCACGGTCAATTTCGACAACCGCTCGTTCCGCCTCAACTTCGAGGTGACGCTGGCCGTGGCCGATCCGGAATTCGCGGGGGAGGCGGCGTCGATGCTGGAGCGAGATTTCGACCGCTCGGAGATCCTGTCTCCGGAGGATCTGGTCCGGCGTGGACGAAGCCGCTGGTTCCTCTCCAAGGCGGCGAGCCTGCTGGCGCCTATCCAGTAGCCTTGGCATGGATTCCGGAACTCAGATCCTAAATCCGGCAGTTGCCACAGACCAGACCTGCTGCGACCCCTCCGGGGTCGGCCCCTTTCTCGGGCACGAAGTCCGGGGGTGTCGCTCCGCTTACCCCCGGCTAATGGCCGGCACCCCTACGGGGTGGCAGGGACACATGCGACCCCGGAGGGGTCGAAGCGA
>PXDE01000258.1 GCA_003566475.1 PVC group bacterium
AATGGGATCGACCGGGGGGGGCACGTTCACCTTCGCGCCCGAAGTTGGGGACGGCCTCCTGACCATCGCAGACGTGGCTGGTGGCACCAATCTCTCGGTGTCGGGTTCCGGAGGAACGTTACGGAACGCCCCCTATGGCGCGGATGCCACCGGGTTTCTCAATCTTGAGCGAGGTTCTCGATGGAACAACAAGACGCTGGATTTCTCCTTCAGCACGGAAGGCCTCTATGACCTGATGATGTCCTTCGATGTCCGATTCAGCGCCAACGGCACGCAGGATCATCAGATTCAGTACTCCTGGGACGGAGGGGACGAGTTCTTCCTCCTCGATTCCTTCGGCCAGTCACTCGTTGGACAGTGGCAGACCCTGCAGTTCGACTTCACGGGGATCGAGGAACTCAACGACAATCCGGACGTGGTGGTCCGGCTGTGGATGGACGGTGCGACGGGGGCGGCCAGCAGCACGGCCGGAAACCAATACGACAACTTCCGCTTTGCGGGGCGCCTGGCTCCGGAGGCGGTCATCCCCGAGCCGACCTCGTCCGTGCTGACGCTGGCTGGGCTGGCCATTCTCACCCTGGCCCGCAGGCGCAGATCTCAGGGACTTACAACGAGGATCTGACCGGGATCCCGCGTTCCCGGAAAACTCCACCATGGCAGGTGGGCACGGATCGTCGGCCTATTTCCCGTAGGCGGGCCTGAGCCCTCTGATCATGCGGTAGTGCGTCGGGTTCAGAGTCTTGAGATCGGCCGCTTCCGATTCGGCGGTGGCGGCGATGATGGCGTCGGCCAGGCCGATGCCGTGGGACTTGCCGTAGGTACGTTTGAACCGCCCTCCCGTCCGGGCGAGGGCGGAGGTGACCGGCACCACCGGGAGCACAGCCAGCAGCCGGTCGAGGGCCCGCTGTTCGTCCTCATCCCGCACCCCGGCATGGAGTTCGGACGCCCATCCCACGCGGGGACGCCCGTCCGGGGCGACGGCGGCGGGGCCTATGTGGGATGGCCGTCCCCGGACGTCTCCGCGCAAGGGCAGGCCCCGGATCAGACCAAGAACTTGAGCTTCGCGCCCCGCCTGGTCCGGGCAGGGCAAGCCTTGCACCCTGGCGACGGGCGAGGACGCCCATCCCACGTGGCGCTCGCCCAAGGCCCTGGAGCGGCACCGGGTCGCCGCGCCGACCCTCTTCCCGCCCCTTCGTACTGCTATACCCGATGACTTCTCCCGTCCGGGCAAATTCTTCGCCCCACCATCTCTCCCCTCGGCGAACCTCGGTAACCTCCGTGACCCCTGTGGTCCGCTTGGTTGCGTCGGGGCGCCGCCCTGGGCCTTTCGTGGTTCCGCCTCCCGGACTGGCCAGCCCCCGCCCCGGTCTGCTAGCCTCGTCCGCTTTCCCAGACCTTCCCCGGAGGATCCCCGCGCATGAAGCCCACCAAGTACGGACGCTTTTCGGACGACGGCCGCGAGTTCATCGTCACCCACCCCCTGCTCGAACGGCCGTGGATGAATGTCCTCACCAACGGCCGCTGGTGCTATGTGGCCAGCCACCTGGGGGGCGGCTACTCCTTCCTGGACAATCCCACGGTGGGGCGGATCACCCGCTGGCACATCGACGGGGTGCCCCGCGACACGGTGGGCAAGTTCGTCTATCTGCGCGACGAGGAGTCCGGCGCCTGGTGGAACGCCAACGGGTACCCCCCGACCCGACCCCTCGACCGCTGGGAGGCCCGGGTGGGGCTGGGCTACAACCGGATCCTCAGCGAGCAGGCGGGGATCGGGTGCGAGATCACGTGGTTCACCCCCATGCCCGACCCCCAGAGCGAGGACCGCGACGCGGTGGGCGACCCCTGCCTGATCTGGCGGGTGAAGCTGGCCAACCGGTCCGACCGGCCCCGCGTCATCTCCGCCACCAACTACACCGAGCTGGCTCTGGGCAACTGGTTCGAGGACACCTCCTGGCGGGAGTTCTACCTGCTGTTCAACCGGCAGGAGGTCAAGGACGGGGTCATCTACACCCGCAACACCCAGTGGGTGAAGTATCTGGGCGGCTGGCAGGCCGCGAACGCCGACGCCAACAACATTCCCTTCGACCAGGCGGTGTTCCTGGCCTCCTCGGCCCCGGTGACCGGCTACGAGGGCGACCGGCACGCCTTCGTGGGCGCCTACCGCGACCTCCAGAATCCCGTGGCCATGGAGACGGGGAAGCTGCGCGACGTGGTGAGCCCGGGCCGGGACGCCTGCGCGGCCCTGCAGCACCGGTTCGAGCTGGCCCCCGGCGAGGAGACCGAGTACGTGCTGGTCCTGGGCGCGGTGCCCCGCGAGGCCGAGGACGCCTCGGCGCTGACCTCGAAGTACCTCTCGGTGGAGAAGGCCGACGCGGCCTTCGCCAACCACCAGGCCTACTGGCAGGCGGTGGTGGAGTCGCCGTTCATCGAGACCCCGGACGAGGACGTGAACCATTTGGTGAACTACTGGTTCAAGTACCAGGGGGCCAACCTCTCATGGTGGAACCGCAACACGGGCTACTGCTATTTCGGCATCTACAACTTCGGGGTGCGCGACGCCTGCCAGGACGCGGTGAGCCGCCTGCCCCAGGATGCGCAATGGGTGCGCAACCACATCGTGCGCCGGATCATGATCTGGCAGTTCGAGGACGGCGACTACGCCCACGGAGGCAATTTCGTCAACATGCAGGGGACGCGGACCTTCCATTCCGACGATCCCATCAACCCCTGCTTCATCCTGTCCAACTACGTGCGGGAGACCGGGGACTTCTCGATCCTGGAGGAGGTCACCCCCTACGCCCACACCGACGGGAAGAAGACCGATACCATCTACGCCCACCTCATCCGGGGCCTGGAGTTCTTCTGGAGCCAGTTCAGCGAGCGGGGGCTGCCCCTGATCCTGAAGGCGGACTGGAACGACGCCCTCGACCAGATGGGCAACGGGCGCAAGGGCGACTCGGTGATGCTGGCCTGCTGGGCCATCCACTGCATCCGCGACTTCTTCCCCTGCATGGAGCACATGGGCGACACGGAGCGGAAGGCGGACTACGAGGCCCGGCTCCGGAAGCTGGCCGACACCGTGAACGCCATCGCCTGGGACGGCGACTGGTATCAGAGGGGCACCCACGACAGCGGCTGGGTGCTGGGGACCAAGGAGAACGAGTACGGGAAGATCTGGGCCAACCCCAACAGCTTCGCCATCGTCTCCGGGGTGGCCGACGCGGAGCGCACGGCGAAGATCTTCGCCTCGTTCGACCGGCATCTCGACCACCCGCTGGGCAGCTACACCTTCCATCCGCCGTTCGCGGAGCCGGACAGCCGGGTGGGGATCATCAGCCGCTTCGCCCCCGGCACCAAGGAGAACGGAGCCATCTTCGGCCACAGCTCGCGCTGGCGGATCTGGGCCGAGTGCTTCGGAGGCCGGGGTGACAAGGCCTACGAGATCCTGCGCAAGATGAACCCCACCACCCGGCACGAGGCCGATCCCGACCTGTACCGGATCGAGCCCTACGCGGCCTGCCAGTTCATCTACGCCGATGAGAGCGACCGCCCCGGCGAGGGCTCGCACTCCTGGGCCACCGGCACCGCCGCCTGGACCCTGATCGTGGTCTGGGAGTGGATGCTGGGGGTGCGCCCCGAGCTCGGGGGCCTGCGGATCGACCCCTGCCTGCCCTCGGACTGGACGGAGGCCCGCATGACCCGGACCTTCCGCGGCGCGTCCTACGACATCCGTATCCGCAAGGCGAAAGGCATCCAGAAGGGCCGGGTCACGGTGACGCTCGACGGGCAGACGCTGGAGGGCAACCTCATCCCGGTGCCGGAAGGCCCGGGGACGCATGGGGTGGAGGTGGAGGTGGCGCGAGGGTAGGGGGGGAGAAGGAAGTGATCAGTGATCGGCGATCGGTAGTCAGTGGTCAGTCGCAGCCGCTGGCACGGTGGGCCAGCCGGATGACGGGTGAGACGGCGGCGCGGATGTGGGTTGTGGGTTGTAGGATGTGGGCTGTGGGTTCTGGGAAACCGAAGATTGACCCTACTACGCTCCGCAACGGAGCTACGTAGGGCAAGCTGACGAAGGCAAATTGACGAAGTGAGGACGGCTCTTCCCGTGGCCCGGGGGGGTCTCCCCCCGGGCCTCCGGGATCCCTCGGGTGGCGTCGGAATTTCACCCGGGTCCGGCGGCGCCTTCTGAAGGCAGGGCACGGGGGCAGGCGCCCCCGTGCCACGTCGGAACCGCAGAATGTCGAACGTCGGGCGGAGCGCCGGGTCTGGTGCGGAGCCAGACGCCTGGTCGAGGGCGAGCCAAAGCGGTGTCGCACGGGGCGAGGAAGGGGTTTGGCTTGGTGAGCCGGAGGGAATCGGTTTGGACGCCGCGCCTTGATGGATCTATGCCACCGCAGTCCAAAACGGTGGCCGTCGGGCCGACGGGCCGCAATATGGACTGCGGCGGCATGGCCTCCCGGACGGCACATGGCCTGCGGCACGTGCCATGGTCCCCACGCCTCCCTGTCGCCGCCGCGACCCTGGGGACGCCGCTTTGGCTGACCTCGGAAAGATCGTGATGCGAGGTGGAGGGCGCCCCGGATCCGGCAGGAAGCATCCGGCGGATCCTGGATTTCTGTCCGGCCGTCTCCGGCCCGAGGAGGGGCGCTCGACGGCGAGTTCCGCAGGAGCCGCACCCACATCAGCCGAATCGGGGCTATGAGACCGTGTCGCAGGATGGACCATCGGATTCCGGCGCCGCCGCCCTCAACAACGGGCCGGTTCTCGGGTATAGTGGCAACGTAGAGCAGCCATCAGCATGCGGCCCGTCTTCGGGGCCGCGGGGAGGAAGGCCATGAAGGCGCATGACGCGCGGAAGCGACAGCGCAAGCAGCCCCAGAAATCCCTCAAGGAGAAGCGTCAGGCCAAGCGCGAGAAGCGGGTGCGGTACTGACCGCGATAGGGTTTCTGCCCATTGCGGTGCAGTGACCTCCGGGGTTCGCCCTTGTTCCCCGGGGGGACGCTGTGGTACACCCCGGGGACGTTCGGATTCAACCCTGGGGGCAGGAACCTACGATGCGCGGCTGGTGGCGGGTGACAGGGATATGCTTGGCGCTCGCGGCGGCCTCGGGCCGGGCCCAGGAGACGGAACGCTCGGCGGCGGAACCCATCCCCGTGGATGTCCAGGCCACCCGGCTCGAGTTCGACCAGGAGCGCAACCTGGTGCTGGCCATCGGGGACGCGGTGGTGACGCACGGGCGCGACCGGCTCACCGCCGACTACCTCGAGTACAACACGGTCACCCACGACATCATGGCCCGGGGCAACGTGGTCCTGGTCCGGGGGGGGCAGATCTGGCGGGGGCAGACCGCCCGCTACAACGTCCGCACCCGGCTGAGCGACGTGGAGGGCGATTCCACCCTCTACATCGACCCGCTGCACATCCGGGCCGGATCGAGCCAGCAGATCAGCCCCACCACCTACGTGCTCCGCGACGTCACCCTGACCACCTGCGCCGGGGACGACCCGGAATACCACATCCGGGCCCGCCGGGCCACCCTGGTGCGCGAGGACTACCTCCGGGCCGAGCACGTGACCTTCCACCTGGGCGGGGTTCCCGTCTTCTATGTCCCCCGATACACCGACAACTTCGGCCGCGAGACGGGGATCGACGTGGTTCCCGGCTACAGCTCGCGGCTGGGCGCGTTCCTGCTCGCCTCGACCAGCTACCGGATCAGCCGGGGCCTGCGCGGCACCACCCACCTCGATTACCGCACCAAGCGGGGCCTGGGCACGGGGCAGGACCTGTTCTGGCACGACGATGTCGAGAACCGCTGGCGGGGGCGGTTCCGGGCCTACTACGCGGACGACCAGCGGCCCATCCGGAACGACCGGGAGGCGGAGGTCCGGGAGGGGCTGGTGGATTCCGACCGGTACCGGCTGTCCTTCGCGCACACCCACGCGGTCGACCCGAGGACCACCCTCTATGCCAACCTCACCTATCTGAGCGACCCGTTCTTCCTGGAGGATTTCTTCCGCAACGAGTTCCGCCGCGGAGCCCAGCCCGAGAACCGGGTCCACCTGGTCCGCCAGGGCGACGTCTACACCCTGGGCCTGCTGGCCTCCTTCCGGCTCAACGATTTCTATGGGAATGTGAACCGCCTGCCCGAGCTGCTGTTCGAGGTGCCCCAGCTCCCGGTCGGCGAGACGGGGTTCTACTACCGGACCGAGAACAGCCTGGCCTGGCTGGAGCGGGTGTTCCCCAAGGGTGACGCCCGGTCCGACTACGACGCGGTGCGGGGCGACTCCCGCCACCGCCTCGAATACCCCACCCGCCAGTTTGGGTTCCTGAGCGTGGTTCCCCGGGCCGGCTACCGGGGCACCTACTATTCGCGCACCCTGCGCCAGGTGGAGCGCGAGGAGACGGTTCCGGTCACCGACGACGACGGGGCGCCCGTCCTCGATCCGGACACCGGGGCGCCTCTGACCGAGACGGTGATGCGGACGGAGATCGAGGAGGGCAGCGGCGATGTCCGCCACCTGCACGAGCTCGGCGTGGAGATGTCGTTCCAGGCCTTTCGCATGCTCCGGCACGACCAGACCCGCCTCGGCCAGGGGCTGCGCCATATCGCCGAGCCCTACCTCGACTACACCTATGTCCCCACCCCCAACCTCCGGCCCGCCGACCTGCCCCAGTTCGACGGGGTGGACCGGCTCGACCGCCGCAACGACGTCCGCCTGGGCATGCGCCACTACCTGCAGACCCGGGTGGTCCAGCCCACCCCCGCCCAGCGCCGGCGCGACGAGGCGCTGGAGGCCTACCGGGTCGGGGACGAGGACGCGGGAATGCTCATGCTGGATCCGGAACGGGCCCGGCCGGAGATCCCGGAGGGCGAGGTGGCGCCGGGCTACGTGAGGGATCTGGTCCGAATGGACGTGTTCACCACCTACCGTCTGAGCCCCGAACCCGGCCAGGAGGACTTCAGCGACCTCTTCTTCCGGGTCCAGACGCGGCTCAGCGAACGGCTCCGCTGGGACTTCGACGGCGCCTTCGACATGTACGAGTCCGAGGTCTCCGAGTTCAACACCCAGCTCCACGCCCTGGCCGACAACGCCACCCGCCTGGGGCTCGAGTACCGGTATCGGCGGGACCAGCGCGACCTGCTGGGAGCGGAACTGGATCTGATCCCCCTCGCCCGGTGGTCTCTCCTCTCCCGGTTCCGCTACAATGTCGACACCAGCGACCTCGAGGAGCAGGAGTACATCATCCGTCGTCAGACCGACTGCATCGGCGTCGGCCTCGGGTTCCGCGAGACCCGCGACGACTGGCGGGTCTACGTGCAGCTCTGGCTCCAGGCCCGTCCCCAGTCCATGGTCAAGGTGGGCCGGTGAGCGCCCCCCCGTCCTGCCTGGTCACCGGAGGCGCCGGCTTCATCGGCGGCCACCTCGTGGAGGCGCTGGTCGGCCGCGGCGCCCGGGTCCGGGTGTTCGACAACTTCTCCACCGGCCGCCGGACCAACCTCGAGGCGGTGAAGGACGACATCGAGGTGATGGAGGCCGATCTTCGCGATCCCGACGCGGTGACCCGGGCGGTGGAGGGGGTCGAGGCCGTCTTCCATCTGGGCGCATTGCCCTCGGTCCCCCGGTCGGTGGCCGATCCCCTGAGCACCCACGAGGCCAACATCACGGGCACCCTCCTGCTCCTCCTGGCCGCCCGCGACGCCGGGGTCCGCCGGTTCGTGTTCTCCTCGTCCTCCTCGGTCTACGGCGACACCCAGGTGCTCCCCAAGCACGAGGGACTCACCCCCACCCCCCAGTCGCCCTACGCCCTGTCCAAGCTGGCCGGCGAGATCTACGCCACCCAGTTCGCCCGCCTCTACGGCCTGGGCACCTTCTCCCTGCGCTATTTCAACGTGTTCGGCCCCCGCCAGGATCCGAACTCCGCCTACGCGGCGGTGATCCCCCGCTTCGTCAGCGCCTGGATGGCCGGCGACCGTCCGGTGATCTACGGCGACGGCGGGCAGACCCGCGATTTCACCTTCGTCGAGGACGTGGTCCGGGCCAACCTGTGCTGCCTCGACGCCCCTGACGAGGCCGCCGGCGGGGTGTTCAACGTGGCCTGGGGGCATCGGATCTCGGTGAATGACCTCGCCGCCCGCATCCGCGAACGCCTGGGCGCGGCCGAGCCGCCCCGACACGACCCCCCCCGCCCCGGCGACGTGCGCGACTCCCAGGCCGACGCCACCCGGGCCCGGGAGATCCTGGGCTGGACGCCGCGGGTGACCTTCGAGGACGGTCTGGCCCGCACCGTGGACTGGTTCCGGGATCAGGCCGGGGCGGCCCGCCCATGACCGGGCCGACTCCGGCGGACCTGCTGGCGGTGGCGGTGGAGGCGGGCCGGGCGGCCGGCCGCCACGCCGTGGACCAGCGGCATCGCCGCCGCGAAACCCTGGTGGTGAGCGACCACGATGTGAAGCTGCGCCTCGACGTGGAGTGCCAGGAAGTGGCGGAGGGGGTCATCCGTTCGGCCTATCCGGATCACGACTTCTTCGGGGAGGAGGGGGGCGAGCTGCGGGCCGACCCCGACACCATCCAGTGGGTGGTGGACCCCATCGACGGCACCGTGAACTTCTCGCACGGGCTTCCGCTCTGGGGCAATTCGGTGGCGGCCATGTGGGGCGGCGAGACCGTGGCCGGGGCCATCGCCCTGCCCGATCTCGGGGAGACCTACACCGCCACCACGGATCAGCCCGCCCTCTGCAACGGGGAACCCATCCGGGCGTCCGAGGCGACCCGGCTGGCCGACGCCATCCTCACCTGCGGCCTCTCCGGAAAGCTGGACTCGGAGGGAGACGAGATCCTCGGCGACTACGCCCGGATGGTGCGCAAGGCCCAGAAGGTGCGGCAACTCGGCTCGGCGGCGGTGATGCTGGCCTATGTGGCCTGCGGCCGGGTCGAGGCCTACTACGAACCCCGCATCCATCTCTGGGACATCGCGGCCGGCAACCTCATCGCCGCCCGGGCCGGGGCCCGGTTCGAGATCTTCCGGCACTTCGGTCCCGTCACCATGCAGTACCTCTGCGCCGCCCCTGGCGTGTTCGGGGCCCTGCGGGAGTTGGTGACAGGGGCGGGGGCGTAGGCGGATGAAGGTCGAGAGACTCCACGCTGGAGGAAACGGCTGGAAGCCGTTTCTACGGGTGGCGCGGGCCCGGGCACCGTAGCTACGGCTTCCAGCCGTGGCACCCGGCGTGGTGCGCGTGGACGGCGGCCGCGTGACCTTCGTGGACTGAGTCCGGACTCCGAAGCGGACGGACGGCGTGAACCATCCAGTCCCTGAGGCTGGCCGCAGCGCGGTGGAAAGCTTGGCGCCGATTAGGACCGCAACGACCGCTTGCGGAGATGCCGCCGCCGCAGCAGCACCAGCCCGCACAGAGCAAGCAGAGCGGCAGACCCGGGTTCGGGAATCACCGACGCCGGGGGAACCGCGGTTCCGGTGACCTGGACCAGGTCCATCTGGGTGCGGTGAAAACCAGAGCCAGGCGTTCGCCTTGCGGGTGGAGAGGCGGAAGGTGATGGTGGTCGCTCCGCCCAGATCAAGCCCGGAGAGGTCCAGGATCTCGGTGTCCCAGTCGAGCTGGTCAGTCCCTGTTCCCGGCTGGAAGACGGAGCCCAGATCGGTGGTGAAGGAATCCAGGGAGGTTCGCACCACCATATCGCTGAACCGGCCGCCCTGACTGCTCAGGTTGTTGTCGCCGTCCCATTCCCACCCTCCCCGGGCCGTGATCTCGAGGGTGTCCAGAGCCAGGACATTCTCCAGGGTGAATTCGGCGAAGGGGCCGTTGGCGAAGTCGAACGCGGAGTTGTCCAGATTGGAAAGCTGGGCCAGATGCGCCCCGGTGCCGCCGTCGGTGGCGATCACCACACTGGAGTTCGACGTGTCGGCCAGCACCACCTGGAAGTCCGAGGCCGCGATTCCGGTGTCCGCCGAGGTTACGGCCGAGGTGCGGTTGACGGGAAGGGCGCGGGCCTCGGCGACCAGCGGGGCGTCGCTGAAATCGTACACCGCAAGCACCGCCGCCGATGCGTCGGTGGCGACGTGCCCGGCGAGGATCGTGGTGGCCAGGGCGGGAACGGCGAGGATTTGGCATCGGGTCATGGGATACTCCATCGGTTCGCAGGATCGCGTATGGCCGGGATCCCGCCTGTAAAGGACGTTGACAATGGCATCCTACGGCGGACCTGGTTCGGGGGAAATGACCGCGCGAACATTTCTTTTGTCCCGATGCGCAAAAACGGATAGGGTGGGGGAAGGATGGAGACGCTTCTGAACATCCATCTCTCCATGGAACTGGTCTCGGGCCATAGCCGGGGCATTCTGCGGGGAGTGGCTGCCGCCGTGGAGGCCCGTGGGCTGCCCTGGCGGTTGACCAGCGACTGGACCGAGGTGGTCAAGCGGAAGGTCTGGATGCGGGAGGTGGCCGGCGTGATCGGTTTCCTTGCCGGTGAGCAGGAGAGGGCGGTGTGGAAGGATGCTGCGGTTCCGCTGGTGAACATTTCCGCCGCGGTTCTGCCGGATCCGTCCCTGGTCTCGGTGGTGCCCGATAATGTCGAGGTGGGCCGGGAGGCCGGACGGTACGTCCGGGCCCGGGGCTTCCGATCGTTCGCCTTCGTTTCCGCCGGCCGGAGATGGTACGAGGAACAGCGGCTGGAGGGCTTCGCTGAGACCGTCGGGGAGGCGGGTCCGCTTCGGGTGCTGAGGATCCATGGGAAGGGGGGGCTGCCCCTGTTCCTTAAGGGGCTTCCGGAGGCCTCGGCCGTGTTTGGCGCCACCGATGCGGTGGCCCGGACCGTCCTGACCGAACTGCTTCGCGCCGGGCGTCTTGTGCCCGAGGATCTGATTGTGCTGGGGGTGGACGGCGACGAGGTGCAGAGCGCCTTCGCGCCGGTGCCCCTCTCGAGCATCGACCTCCGGTCGGAAGAGATCGGTCGCCTGGCGGCGGAAGCCATGGAGGATCTTCTGGCGGGCCGGCGGCACGACCGGCGGACGACCGTTCCTCCCGGGCCGGTGGTCGAGCGGCAGTCCACCAATCTGATCGCGGTGCCCGACCCCCGGATCGCCCGTCTGCTCCACCGCATCCGCCGCCGGGCCTGCGAGGGGATCCAAGTCCGGGATCTTCTGGAGCCCGGGGACGGGCCTCGTCGCACGATCGAGGTGAAGTTCCGCCGCTTGCTGGGCCGAAGCATCGGGGAGGAGATCCGACGGTGCCGTCTGGAGGCCGCCCGGGCCCGGATTCTGCTCACCCGTCAGCCGCTGGCGGTCATTGCCGAGGACTGCGGATTCGCCAACGTCTACCATTTCTCGCGCCGCTACAAGGAGGCCTACGGCCAAAGCCCGGGCCGGGCTCGCCTCCTACGGGCGGAGCC
The DNA here is from genome assembly GCA_003566475.1 of PVC group bacterium. Classification (GTDB taxonomy): domain Bacteria; phylum Verrucomicrobiota; class Kiritimatiellia; order SS1-B-03-39; family PXDE01; genus PXDE01. The sequence goes on from PXDE01000258.1 coordinate 11,404, forward strand.
GCGCCTCAAATAGCCCCGGCCTCCGGGCCGCTGTCCGCGGACGGCCGGGGCCATCCCCCGCGGTCGTCCTCCGTCCGCCCATGCAGCCAGCACGCCGCGCGGTGCCCGGGCCGGGGCTCGAACTCGTCCGGGATTCTCACCTCGCACAGGCCGGCCATGGCGTGGGGGCACCGGGGGTGGAACCGGCAGCCGGGCGGGGGGTGCACGAGGCTGGGCGGCTCGCCGCCGGGGATGGCCTTCTCGCGGGTCGCGTTCTCGGGGTCGGGGTCGGGGATGGCCGCGAGCAGGGCCTGGGTGTAGGGATGCTGCGGCGCGGCCAGTAGCGCGTCCACCGGCGCCTTCTCCACGATCTTCCCCGCGTACATCACGAAGATCCGGCTGGCGAAGTACCGGACCGTGGACAGATCATGGGTGATGTACACCACGGTGAGCCCGCGGGCCTCCTGGATGCGCCGGAGCAGGGCCAGGATCTCCACCCGCACCGAGGCGTCGAGCATGGACACCGGCTCGTCGGCGATGACCATCGACGGCTTCAGGATGAGCGCCCGGGCGATGACCACCCGCTGCTGCTGGCCTCCGCTGAGCATGTGGGGGAACTTGTCCAGGACCTCGTCGGGCGGGGTCAGCCGCACCTCCTCCAGCGCGGCCCGGATCCGCTCCTCGCGCTCGGCCCGGCTCCGCACGCCGTTGATGATGAGCGGCTCGGCGAGCAGACGGCGGACGGTCATGAACGGGGGCAGGGCCCCGTAGGGATCCTGCTGGACGAAGCCCACCTGCTTCCGGAACCAGCGCCGTCCCTCGCGGTCGAGGGACTCGACGTGTCGGCCGTCGAAGGTCACCTCGCCCCGGGTGGGGACGTGGAGCCCGAGCAGGGTGCGGGCCAGCGAGCTCTTGCCGCAGCCGCTCTCCCCCACGAAGGCCACCGCCTCGCCCCGCCCCAGCTCGAAGTCCACCCCGTCCACCGCCCGCACCTCGCCCACGCGCAGAAACCCCCAGCGACGCAGCTCGAACCACGTGTGGAGATCGCGGGCCTGGAGGAGGGATTCGGAAGGGGTGGGAGGCATAGGAGTGGTCAGGTGGCAGAGGTCAGTGGTCCGTCGCCGCCGCTGGACCGCTGGGTCCAGCCGGATGAGGGGTGAGACGACAAGCGCGATGTGGGTTCTGAGATGTGGGATGTGGGTCGGCCAACCCCGTGGCCCGGGCATCTTGCCCGGAGCCAAGCGAGATTCGATCCCGACCCGGCCGTGAGGAGCGCTTCCTCCATCCATGGTCGATTCGGGATCCGGCCTCGCACAGGCACGGGCTGGAAGCGCCGTGCCACGTCGGGGGCATCCTTTTGGCGAGCAGTGACTTGTGGTGGACAGCGTGCATTGGTGCCTCAGAGCAGTGAGGGCCGCTGAATCCCGCCGCGGCGGAGTTCAGCCGGATGGGGGGTGAGACGGCGGGCGCGATCCGACTTCGCCAAGGCGCTACGTCGGACAAGTTGCGGGATTCGCCCTCCCGGCCCGCTGCGCGGACCTCGTGCCGCCGTGGTCCGACGCGTCCGATGGGCCTGCCGAGGCGAAGCGTCTTCGCGAAGCCGGGCCCGAGACCGGCACCTTCCGGGCGCTGAAGGCGCCGCCGCCTGACGGAGCCTGGGGTGGAACCCCAGGACCGCCGCCCCCACCTCATCCGCCCTGAAGGGGCGGCCGCCAGCAAGGGGCATGTCACCGTGCTTCGGTACGGCGCGCCTGTTGCCGTCGAGCCTCGCGGCCCGGATGGCCAACGCGGGGAAACCGCAGAACCGCAGCATGTCGAATGACGAATGTCGAATGGGCTGGCCAGTACCTCGCTGTTCCCGCAAAGCGGGACAAGGGCGAGAGGGCAGAGCCTGGCTGGAGGAAGGGTGGAGGACGGCTTTCCTTCCGCCCGGGCAGGCACATTCCTCGTGCGGTCCGCTGTCACAGACAGCGGACTACTTATGCCGGTTCCGACCCGGGATGGCTTCTGAACCCTGAACCCTGAACCCTGAACCCTCCTCACGACGGTCCTCCGTCGTGATGCAGCCAGCACCGCGACTCCCTTCGCTCGCCGAGGTCGAAGAGCGGGGGGTGGTCGGCGCAGCGGGCGAAGCGGTGGGGGCAGCGGTCGGCGAACCGGCAGCCCTCGGGCAGCCGGAGCAGGTTGGGCGGATGGCCGGGGATGAAATCCGGCTGCTTCACCACCTTCAGCCGGGGCACGCTGTCCATGAGCATCCGGGCGTAGGGATGGGCGGGCTCGGGAAAGAACCGGGCCGCGTCGGCCAGCTCGACGATCTGCCCGGCGTACATCAGGGCCACCCGGTCGGCGATCTCGCTGGAGGTGCCCACGTCGTGGGTGATGAGGATGAAGCTGGTCCCCCGGTCGCGCTTGATCCGCTTGAGCACATTCATGATGTTGGCCTGGGTGAGCACATCGAGGGCCGAGGTGGGCTCGTCGAGGATGACCAGGTCGGGCTCGGTGACCAGGGCCATGGCCAGCACCGCCCGCTGCCGCATGCCCCCGGACAGCTCGAACGGATAGCGGGCTAGGAAGTCGGTGGAGATGCCCACCCACTGGAAGGCCTCGGCCGCCCGTTCGAGCGCCTTGGCCCGGCTCCACCGTCGGTGCACCTGCAGGGGCTCGGCCACCTGATCGCCCACCCGGACCACCGGGTTGAGCGCGTTCATGGCCGCCTGCATCACCATCGACACCTTCACCCAGCGCACCTCGCGGCGGAATTTCTCCTCGGACAGCGGCATGGTATCCTGGCCGTCGAGCATCACCCGGCCCGAGAACGCCCCCAGGTTGCGGGGGAGCAGGCGGAGGAGGGCGCGGCTGAGGGAGGTCTTGCCGCAGCCGGATTCGCCCAGCACCACCATGGCCTCGCCCCGCCGGAGGTCGAAGCTCACCCCGTCCACCGCCCGCACCGGGCCGCGGCGGGTGCGGTAGTGCAGCACCAGATCCTGGACTTGGAGCAAGGGAGTGGACGAGGGGGAATCGGTCACTTGGAGAGCCTCGGAAGGCACGGGATGGGTGGATGGGTGGATGGGTGGATGAGTGGATGGGTGGATGGGTGGATGGGTGGATGGGCGGATGGTTGAGAGAGCCACAGGCGAGTGGCCGCCCAAGCCAGGTCTCCACCTTCCGTACCTCCAGAGCCAGGCTCCATCCCATCATCCACCCATCCATTCATCCAATCATCCAACCATCCACGCATCACAGATCCCTCAGCCGGGGGTTGAACACGCGGTCGAGGGCGAAGCCGAGCATGGCGAAGCCGAGGCCGGTCAGCATGAGCAGGGCGGCGGGCTGGACCACCCAGTAGTAGTGGCCGTGATAGAGGGCGCTCTGGGACTGGGCGTCGTGCAGGATCTTTCCCCAGGTGGGCAGCACGGGGTCGCCCAGCCCGAGCACGGCCAGGGAGGCCTCGAGGAACACGAAGCTGGGAATGAGGCTGACAAAGCCGGGGATGAGCACGGGCAGGATCCGCGGGATCATGTAGCGCAGGATGATGCGCAGGTTCCCCGCGCCGTAGGCCCGGGCGGCCTCGATGTAGGGCGCCTCCCGGATGGGCAGGAGCATGGCCCGGTACATCTTGATCCCCGCGCTGAAGATCCCCAGCACGACGATCACCGCCAGCATCACCCAGATGCTCTGGGAGTAGAGGGTGCCGATCATGATCATGATGGGCAGGGCGGGGAGGATCATGTTGACCTCGGTGACCCGCTGGATGAGGGCGTCGATCCAGCCCCCGAACCACACCCCGGCCGCCCCGATGAACAGGGTGGTGAGGGTGGTTCCCACGGCGGCGAGCAGGCCGAAGGCCATGGCCACCGGTCCGCCCCAGAGCAGGGCCACGCCGAGGTCGCGCCGCTGGTGGTCGGTCCCGGCCCAGCCGTGGACCTGTCCGTAGATCACCAGCGTGGCCTCCAGGTCGGCCTCGGCCTCGAACAGGAGCGCTTCCACCCGGAGTTCGTAGCGGCCGGGCAGCACCTCGGGGTCGTCGGGGGCGCCGGGCCTGGCCAGCAGTCCCTCGTGGGGCTCCAGGCCCAGGCGTCCGGCCAGGGCCCGGTCCTGGGAGATGGAGACCCGGTCGGTGCGGGCGGCGGTCCGTCCGCCGAGGGGCACGGTCCGCCCGTCCGGGGTATGCCAGGTGAGCTGGAGAAATGGCTCGCGGGTCTCGAACCGGGCGTTGAGGAACAGGTTGATCTCGGACGGAAAGGCCCCGTCGGTATAGTCGAAGGCCAGGGGGATGACCATGCGCCGCCCCGAGGGGAGAGTCTCCGAACGCACCTCGGCGTCGCGGCTGGAGACGATGCGGGTGCGGGGCAGGTTGACCCGGCGGAAGGCGTTCACCCAGCTCGGCCGGGCGTAGGCCGGGTGCATCTCCCACGGCTCGCCCCCCCGCCACAGCTCCAGGGCGCGGGGGTAGGGGATGGCGATCACGGTGATGATGTTGAGGACCAGCAGGCCGGACACGATGGTGAGCCCGGCCACGGCGGAGGGGTAGCGGCGGAGCTGGCGGAAGGCCCCGGCGAGGCGTCTCATCGGCGGCCTCCGGTCAGCTTCACCCGGGGGTCGAGCAGGGCGTAGAGGATGTCGAGGATGAACATGGTGGCCGCGAGCAGGTAGGCGAAGATGACCACCGAGGCGATGATGACCGGGGTGTCGCGCTGGCCGATGGCCCGGAACATGAGGGTGCCCAGGCCGGGCCAGTTGAACACCTGCTCGAGGAGGATGGAGCCGCCCCACATGCCGATGAGCATGAGGGCGAAGCTGGTGACGATGGGGGGCAGGGTGGGGCGGAGCACGTAGCGGCGCTCGATCATGCGTGAGGACAGGCCCTTGGCCCGGGCCATCTCCACGTAGTCCTCGCTGGAGTGGATGAGGAAGAAGGTGCGCCAGGAGTAGATGGAGATGAAGATGCCGGACAGGAACATGGCGGCCAGGGGAAGGACCATGTGGTGGAGAAGGCTGCGGACATAGGCGAAGCCCTCGGGCGGTGGCGCCTCCACCATCCCGCCGGAGGGGAAGGCCGGAATCAGAAAGGCGAACACGAGGATGAGGAACATCCCGTAGAACCAGCCGGGAGCGGCCGAGGTGGGCGCGAGGCCCACCACCATCCGGTCGAGGCGGCTCCCGTAGCGTCGGGACAGGACGAGGGCGGCCGCGACCGAGGAGAAGAACAGGATGAGGCTGGCCGTGCCGAACAGCCCCAGGGTGGCGGGCAGGCGCTCGAGGATAATGGCCGACACCTGTCGCGACCCCCGGTCGCTGTGCATGTGCTCGGCCCGGCCCAGATTGAGGCGCATGGCCTGGTAGAGATAGCCGAAGCTCCGGACGATGAACGGCTGATCGAGCCGAAGCCGCTCCCGCTGGATCTGCACCCGCTGTTCGATGAGGGCATTGCGCTGCTCGGCGGGGAGATCCTGGAAGCCGGGATCCCCGCGCACGGCCTCGGCCACGCCGCTGCGGATCTGGACCTCGCGCAGTTCGTCCACCTTCCCGCCCATGTTGGCGGTGACGATGGCCAGGTACACGCCGATGAGAACCGTGACGAAGAGGGCGGCCAGGCGGGCCAGGGTGAACACCGCCACCCGTCTCAGGTTGCGGGTCCAGCCTCGGGGGGACGCCGAGGGATGGGACTCAGCCGGTTCGCGCAGGGCCATGAGGGAACGGCGGAAAGTCGGTGAAGGGGATCATCAGGGCGCGGTGGCGAAGGTATGGGAGGCGAAGGTGGGCATGGCCACTCGGCGCGAGGAGACGGCCACCTCCAGACGGCAGGCGCCCTGGCCCAGCGCGGCGATATCCTCCGGATCGAGTCGGACCTCCCAGGTTCCCGGGCCCGTCGCGTCGGCGGCGCGTCGGCGGACCAGACGGCCTTCCGGGTCGAACAGCAGGTAGTCCACCGCCTCGAGATCGTCCGCCGGGTAGGGCGCCCCGCCGAACCGGATGTCCACGGTGAAGGTCGCCTCCGCGTCGGCGGGCACCATCAGGGGGCCGGCGATCTCCACCTGGGGGATCATGGGGTCGCTGAACCGCAGCCATTTGTCGGAGGGATCCTGGAATCCCTCGAAGCGGCGGATCACCACATTGCGCTCCACCGGATGGACCGAATGCAGATAGAACGGGCCGTCGTTCACCCAGAAATGGCCGCGGGCCCGGCGCCATTCCGCCAGGGCGGCGTAGCGGGCCTCGGCCTCGCCCTCGCGCAGGAACGGCGCGAGCGCCTCGCCGAAGGGGACCAGGTTGCGGGCCCGCGCCGACTCCAGATGGCGGTCGAGCACCCGCAGGCTGGGGCCCGCGATGTAGTTCGTCCACTCGACCTGCTGCTGGTCGGCCTTGTCCGAGGAGAAGGCGAGCTCCCCGGCCTGCTCGGCCAGGATGCCCAGGGCGAGGGCGTGCCACGGACTCCCGGCCGGGGTGCGGGCGGCCACGATCCACTCCGCGTCCGGGAAGATCTGATCGCTGAAAGCCTCGATCTCCAGCGGATCGCGGGACACGATGCGCCACCCCCGGAAATGGCGGAGATAGACCTCGAAGGAGGGTACTTCGGCCCGGTCGAAGAGCGGGCTCTGCTCGTGCGTCCGCTCGAAGGCCAGGATCCAGGGAAGCACCAGGTCGGCCAGGGACACCTGCGACCCATCGTGCCAGGTCCGCTCCAGGAAGCCGTCCTCGTAGCGGACCCGGATCCGCGTGCGGGCGGTCAGGCCCTCGGGATGACGCTCGCCGACGCTGACAAAGCTGGCGGTCGGGGGATCCCAGACCAGCCAGGCGTCGGGATGCACCACAATCTCGGGCACCGTCTCGACCGTGAGCCAGTCGTGGGTGCGCAGCACCGAGACACCCTCCTGGACGGTGAGTTCGGCCGATGCCACCCGTTGCGGCAGAAACAGCCCGGTGTAGGGGTCGGGCAGGAACGGCGCGTCGGTCAGGCCGCGCATGATCATGCTGTCGAACACCCAGTTGGTGCCAGCCACGGGGTTCCACGGCTCGACCAGGATCTGAGGGGTGCCGAACACTACCCGGCCGCCCACGCGGTCCCGGAAGCGGATCGTGTAGGGCCATAGGCTGGAGCCGGAGACGCCGGCGGCCAGATCCACCGCCATCTCCAGATCGCGGTGGCGGGGCCAGACGTTGAGCTGGTCCACCAGGAAGATGCGCACGGAGTCCTGGAGGCCCAGTTCCAGCCCCCGGGCCATCATCGCCTGGCGCTCCTCCCAGGTCCCGTAGTCGCGCCGCTGCAGCCGGTCGGCCAGGGTGTCCAGCTCCTCGGTCGGCGTGTAGGCCTGCCAGAGCGGTTCCGGACGGCCTCGCGGGGTGTAGTAGAAGCTGAACTCGGCCGCCTGATCACGATTGATGACCAGCGCCACCCAGCCTCCGGTGTACACGTGCCATTCGCCCCGCGCGGGGTCACCGGCGATCCAGATGCGGGAGGCTTCGTCGGCCACCCGGTACAGCCGCCGGGTCCGGAACCCCGAATCCTCGAGCAGATTGGCCACATAGTCGCCGATACGGCGGCGCTCGTCCTCGGTCCGGATCAGCAGCCGGATTTCCACCGGCCGTCCTTCATAGGTCCAGACCCCGTCCACCTTCCTCGCTCCCAGCGCCTCCATCTCGCGGGTGATCACCGCTCGGGCCGCCTCCGGGTCGTGCGCGTAGCGAAGCTCCAGCGTCCGGGCTTCCGCGGCCAGGCGCGCGTAGTCCGGAAACCCGGTGCTGATGGGCAGCACCCGGGGCACCGCAAGGCCGCCGAAGATCTCCTCGGCCACATGCCGGCGGTTCACCAGCCGGTTCATAGCCTCTCGGATGGCCGGGACATGGAACGGATTCAGATCGCCATTGGCGAAGGTGGGGCCGATCGGGTTGAAGGTCAGCTCGGAGGAGGTTCCGCGTGACTCGTCGTAGGCCGTCTGACGCGATGCCCGCATCTGCTGAAAGATCGCCGGATTGGAGATCCCATGGACGAAGGCATGGTGGGTGCCCGCCTCGATGAGCTGCACGATCTTGCCCGGGTCCGGCTCCTGCCGGAACACGATCTCGTCCACCAGCGCGCCCTGGCGGTCGGAAAGGTCGGCCGGCGGGGTGGCCGGATCGGGGCGGTCCGGATCCTCCCGGCGGCCGCATCCGGCCAGCACGGCCACCGCGACCAGCGTCAGAACCTGCGTCCGGGCCATGTCCAAGCGCTCCATAAGCCTCCATCCCTTGGGGTTGCGAGTCCGGGGCCACTGTACCCGCCCCGAGCCGAGATGCCAGCCCGGAACTGTG
>PXDE01000544.1 GCA_003566475.1 PVC group bacterium
CCTACAAGCAGGGGCGGATCAAGAGCCTGGTCATGGCCGCCTACGCCCGGGTGGAGCGCTATGCGGTGGCCAAAGCCGACGCGGTGATCTGCACCGGCCCGGGGCTGGCCGAACAGGCCCGGGCCATGGGCCCGGGCAAGCCGGTGCATCACATCTTCGACATCCCGAGTTCCCTGGCCGAGCCCTCGCCCCAGGCGTCGGCGGACTGGCGGCGCCGATGGACCGCCCCCGGGCAGGACGTCCTCGCCCTCTACGTGGGCTCGTTCGCGGCCTATCAGGGGATCGACCTGCTCTTCGGGGCGATTCCCCCGGCCTGCGCCGCCACCCCGAACCTGCGGTTCGTGATCGTGGGCGGAACGGAAGCGGAGATCGCGGAGCGGCGCGAGGCCCTGCGGGCCCGGGGCGTGGAGGATCGCGTGGTGTTCGCGGGCAAGATCCCTCCCGACGAGCTGCCCTCGGCGCTGGCGGCGGCCGACATCCTGCTCTCGCCGCGGCTCGACGGCACCAACACCCCGCTCAAGATCCTCGACTACCTCAAGGCGGGCCGGGCCATCGCGGCCACCGACCGCCCCGCCAACCGGCTTATCCTGAACCACGACAACGCCATGCTGGCCCCGCCCACGCCCGAGGGATTCGGCGAGGCGGTGGCCGCCCTCGCCCGCGACCCCACCCGCCGCGACGTTCTCGCCGCCAAGGGCCGCCGGATCATCGACGAGGAGATGAACTTCGAGGAATTCAAGCGGCGCCTGGGCCGCTGCTACGACCAGATCCTGGGCACGGCGACCCCGTAGCCGCATCCGCATGGCCCGAGCCTCCGCAAGGAGTCAAGGACTATCCCGCGTTGCGAAGTACGCGCGGAGGCAGCCAGGCTCGCAGCGCCGCCTGCTTCCCGTCGGGGGCGAGGTCCAGTTCGGCCACACCGGCCTTCTTGAAGTCGGCTTCCCAAAGACCGGTGAGTCGGCTCACCAGATTCCCCAGATCGGGCTCATGTCCGACCAGCGCGAGCGTCGTTCCCGGTTCGGCGTAGTCCCGGATCACCGCCCGGATGCGAGCCGGGCTAGCACCTGGAGCCAGCCGCGCATCCTCGACCGGCGCCGCCCTGGCAGCCCACACCTTCGCCAGCAGTTCCGCCGTCTGGACGGCCCGCAGGGCCGATGAGGTCACGATCCGCGTCGGCGCCTCGGCCAGCCGGGCCAGCCCTCGGAACGCCTGTCTTGCCGAGGCCCGGCCCTTCCGGGTGAGCGGACGGGCCAGATCCGGTCCCGAAAAGGCCCGCGCATCCTCGGCCGGAGCGTGGCGGACCAGCCAGAGTCGAACCCGCGGCGGCGGACCCACAGCCGTCTTCTTTGGGGTTGCCCCTTGACCTTCCCGCCGGTTCACGGTCATATTGGCCGTTTCGATGCCCGATGGTGTAACGGTAGCACGACAGGTTCTGGCCCTGTTAGTCTAGGTTCGAATCCTAGTCGGGCAACCATGGCCCCTCCCGCCCCGGTCAGGACACCCGCATCGGCATGATTACGTAGACGAAGGGCCCCTCCGACTTGAGCACGCCCGGGCTCAGATCGTCGGTGAGCTCCAGCACCACCACGTCCTCCTTCAGCACCTTCAGGGGATCCATGAGGAAGCCTGGGTTGAAGGAGATCACCAGTTCCTTGCCCGCATATTTGATGGGCAGGGTCTCCTCGGCCTGGCCCACCTCGTGCACCGAGGAGCTGATGACCAGCCGATCCGGACGGAACTGAAGCCGCACCGCATCGTTGCGCAGATCCTGCTGCAGCATGGACACCCGGCGCAGCGAGGCGAACAGCAGCTCCCGCTCGATCTCGACGCGCTCCTCGCTCTGGCCCGGGATCACCTGCCGGAAGTTGGGGAAGTTCCCCTCCGCCCGCTTGGAGATCACCAGCATGTGGTCGAACTCGAAGGCCACCTGGGACTCGCCCACCCGCACGATGACGTCGCCTTCCTCGCCCAGGCAGAGCAGCAGCTCGCTCACCGTCTTGGTCGGCACCACCAGCTCGGTGCCGGCGTCCTCGGGGAACTCGAGTTCCACCTCGTCGAGGGCCAGGCGGCGGCCGTCGGTGGCCACCAGGGTCAGCTTCTCCTCCCCGAAGCTCAGCAGGACGCCGTTGAGAACCATCCGGGAGTCGTCGGTGGACGCGGCATAGTGCACGCGCTGGAGCATGCCCAGAAAGGCCGCCTGAGGAACCGTGAACGCCTGGGCCCCGTCGAACTCGGGCAGCGGAGGGAACTCGTCCTCGGACACCCCGTACAGCTTGACGAACGACCCGCCGCTGCGGATCTCCACCTCCTGGGCCTCGTCCACGGTCAGGCTGAGGTCGCCGCTGGGCAGCTCGCGGACGATGCTCGCGATCCGCTTCACCGACACCGTGATCGCCCCCTCCTCCTCGATCTCGCATTCGATCCGGGTCCGCACGGTGAGGGCGAGATCGGTGGTGGTCAGCCAGAGCTGTCCCTCCTCCGCCCGCAGCAGCACGTTGGAGAGGATGGGCAGCGACGACTTGCCGGGTATGACCGGCTGGACGCGCTGCAAGGCATCAAGAAGGCGTTCTTTGCTGACTCTAAGCTTCATCCGGGCCTCGGGGCGTGGGGACTGGATAGGGATGGAGAACCTTGGAACTCCGTATTCCTAGTATGGGGGGGCAATAACTTCAACATCTTTATACGGCTCAGGAATGCAGGGACTTACTGAAGAGACGCCTGTGGAGAACCTTCCCATGACCTTCCGTCGAGAAGGCCGGTTATCCCGGGCGGGGGATAACCCGGCCGTTGTCGAAACGTCATCCACAGCTTTTCCCACGGCCATCATCAGGTCGTCGGCGCGGCGCGGGGAGGCTGGGTGAGCCGGGTGTGGAGGCTCTGGACCGTGCGCTTCAGGGTCGCGTCGGAATCCATCCGGGACTGCACGGTTCGATGGGCATGCACCACGGTGGCGTGGTTCTTCTGGAAGGCGGCGGCGATCTCCGGATAGGAGTGCTCGGTGAGTTCCCGGCACAGATACATGGCCACCATGCGGGGATGGGCCACCGACTGGGGGCGGCGCTTGCTCACCATGTCCGACATCCGGAGGTCGTAGTGGTCGGCCACCGCCCGCTGGATCTGCTCCATGCGCAGCGGGGCGTCGGAGCGGTCGGGGTCGAACAGGTCGGACAGCACGTTGTCCATCAGATCCCGGGTGATGGCGCACCGCTGGAGGGACTGGTAGGAGGCCAGCCGCACCAGGGCGCCCTCGAGCATCCGGATGTTGGAGCTGATCCGCAGGGCCAGATACTGGAGACTGTCGTCGTCCAGGGGCTGGGGCAGCGACCCGTTCTTGTTGCGGAGAATGGCCAGCCGGGTCTCCGGACAGGGGGGGTGGAGTTCGGTGCTCATGCCCCAGCTGAACCGGCTGATCAGCCGGTCCTCGAGGCCGGCCACCTCCCGGATAGGCCGGTCGCAGGTCAGGATGATCTGCTTGTCGTGGTAGTAGAGGGCGTTGAAGGTGTGGAAGAACTCCTCCTGGAAGCCCTTGCGCGTGGCCAGAAAGTGAATGTCGTCGATCATCAGCACATCCACCGAGCGGAACATCTTCCGGAACTGGGTGGTGGTCTTGTTCTGCAGGGCGTCGACGTACTCGTTGACGAATTTCTCGCAGGGCATATAGCAGACCTTGCTCCGGCGCTGGCGGGCCACTTGGTGGCCCACCGCCTGCATCAGATGGGTCTTGCCCAGCCCGCTGCCCCCATAAAGGAACAGGGGGTTGTAGGCCCGGGCCGGCGTCTCGGCCACGCTCCGGGCCACCGCGTGGGCGAAGTCGTTGGAGGGGCCCACCACGAAGGACTCGAACGTGTATTTGTCGCTGAGCGGCGTCCCGAGATCCTGGGCCTGGCGCTTGCCCAGCCGGGGACGGAAGAAGGACCGCGGGGCCTCAGGCGGGTCGGCCGCCGGCACTCGGTCGCGGTCCACGGTCAGCGACAGGGCCAGCGTCTCGCCTCCGGCCGCCGCCACCGCCTCGCGGATCAGATCCAGATAGTGCGTCTCCAGCCAGTCCTGGTAGTAGTCATTGGCCACGGCCAGACGGAGAGTCCCCTCCTCGATGCCGAGGCATCCGATCACCTCGATCCAGCGCTCGTAAATATCGTCGGACAGCCGCTTGCGCAGAAACGACTGGGCCTTCGCCCACACATCCTCGGCCGGAAGCGCTGTCGCACCCTCAGGCCGCTGAAACAAGTTCCCCATGGTGTTTAGTCCCCACTCGGTCATTCAAGAATCAGACCGAGACCCTCCCAGACCACCGGCGCCGAGCACCGGAAGCTGCGGGTTGGAAGGCCAGGCCGCAATTCCTTGGCCCCCGTGCAGATCTCGGGCAATGACTCTCGGCAATACCGGCAGCCAGAGCCGATCCGGCCACCTACTGACAGCTTATCAACAGGGATCCGCATCCCCTGCTGTCTGTGCGGACTCGACAGTAGGAAGCCCGAGACGTTCCGGCAAGGGGTTAAATGACCTGCGTTCCAGAAAAACCTGCGGACACCACCCGTGGGGAGGGCAGTTGTCAACAACACCATATATGGGCGACCATGTTCCAAAAGAATGTGCTTGATCTTCGACGCCCTCATGATCCTGTAAGGTTCCCGTGAGTGGCCACCAAGACGGTTGCCACCAGACCACCCAAGGAATAACCCCGTGCCGACAAAGAAATTAACAACGCCGGTTTGCCTCGTCGCCACCGGCTCATCTGTCCATGATATCCGCCACCGGACCGGCTTTCTGGCCCTGGATCCGGTGCTCTACGTTCAGGCCCGCGGAGAGCATCATCTGGTGCTGCCCAGCCTGGAGATCGGCCGGGCCGGCCTCGAAGCGCCCGCCACCCGCCTC
>PXDE01000243.1 GCA_003566475.1 PVC group bacterium
CACGCTGAAGGAAGCCGCTCTCCCTCGAAGACTCGGTCGAGCGGCCGCTACAGGGCGTTGGGTGGTGTCCTGCTGTCTCATCGCCCTCATCAGGCTGAGCCCAATGAAACGAATCCCCAATCAACAATGCAACCGCCACCCACCGACCCCTGACCCCTTCCTGAACCCTGAACCCCGAACCCTGAACACTCACCTTACCCCGGAGATCCTGCCATGAGCCGCCTCGTCACTCTCTTCACCGGCCAATGGGCCGACCTTCCTCTCGACACCCTGGCCAAGAAGGCCGCCGAGTTCGGCTATGACGGCCTGGAGCTGGCCTGCTGGGGCGATCATTTCGAGGTGCCGCTGGCCCTAAAGGACAAGGACTACGCCCAGGGTCGCCACGACCTGCTGGACACGTACGGCCTGGTCTGCAAGTCCATCTCCACCCACCTGGTGGGGCAGGCGGTGTGCGACCGGATCGATGAGCGTCACCAGGCGATTCTGCCCGACTACGTGTGGGGCGACGGCGATCCCGAGGGCGTTCGCCAGCGGGCGGCCGAGGAGCTGAAGAACACCGCCCGCGCCGCCGCGAGGCTGGGGGTGAAGGTGGTCAACGGGTTCACCGGCAGCTCGATCTGGCATCTGCTCTACGCCTTCCCGCCCACCCCGGAGTCCATGATCGACGCGGGTTTCGAGGATTTCGCGGCCCGGTGGACGCCGATCCTCGACGTCTTCCAGGAGGAGGGCGTGAAGTTCGCCCTCGAAGTGCATCCCACCGAGATCGCCTTCGATATCGCCAGCGCCGAGCGGGCGCTGGAGGCGCTGGGGCATCACCCGGCGTTCGGGTTCAACTACGACCCCAGCCACCTCGGCTACCAGGGCGTGGACTATGTGGAGTTCATCTACAGGTTTGCCGAGCGGATCTTCCACGTCCACATGAAGGACGCCTGGTGGGCGGACCGGCCCATGGAGGCCGGGGTGTTCGGGGGCCATGTGGCCTTCGGCGACCGCCGCCGCTACTGGGACTTCCGCTCGCTGGGCCACGGGAGCGTGGACTTCGAGGAGATCATCCGGGCGCTCAACCGGATCGGCTACGACGGGCCGCTCTCGGTGGAGTGGGAGGACGGGGGCATGGACCGCGAGCACGGCGCGGCCGAGGCGGCCGAGTTCGTCCGCAGCGTGGACTTCCCGCCGTCGGACATCGCGTTTGATTCGAATTTCGACAAGTAACCACCCGCCTTCGTCCCGCCCGGCGGGACTTCGGCGGGCATGCGCAAGGCACGAAAGGGCACGAAAGGGCCAGGAGACCGACATGACGACGTATTTCCCGGAAGTGAAGAAGCCGATTCGCTACGAGGGGCCGGACAGCCGGAACCCGCTGGCCTTCAAGTGGTACAAGGCCGACCGCAAGGTGGGCGGCAAGACCATGGCCCAGCACCTGAAGTTCGCGGTGGCCTACTGGCACACCTTCAAGGGGACGGGGGCCGACCCCTTCGGCGGGCCGGTCTACGATCGCCCCTGGGATGTGGGGGCCACCCCCCTGGAGGTGGCCCACAACACCCTGGACGCCGCCTTCGAGTTCATCACCAAGCTGGGCGCCCCCTACTACTGCTTCCACGACCGCGACATCGCCCCCGAGGGCGACACCATCAACGAGACCAACCGGAACCTCGACGACATCGTCAAGCGGGCCAAGCGGAAGCAGCGGGAGACCGGGGTGAAGCTCCTGTGGGGCACGGCCTGCCTGTTCGCCCACCCCCGCTACACCCATGGCGCGGCCTCCAACCCCGACCCCCACGTGTTCGCCATGGCGGCCAGCCAGGTGAAGCGGGCTCTGGAGGCCACGGTGGAGCTGGGCGGCACCGGCTACGTGTTCTGGGGCGGCCGCGAGGGCTACATCTCGCTGCTCAACACCAACATGAAGCAGGAGCGCGAGCAGATCGCGGCCCTGTTCCACCTCGCGGTGGACCACGCGAAGAAGATCGGGTTCAAGGGCATGTTCTTCGTGGAGCCCAAGGCCAAGGAGCCGTCGAACCACCAGTACGACTTCGACGCCGCCCACACCCTGAACTTCCTGCGCGAGTTCGGACTGATGGACCGGTTCATGCTCAACATCGAGGCCAACCACGCCACGCTGGCCACCCACAGCTTCGAGCACGAGCTGGTCACGGCGGCCGGCGCGGGCAAGCTGGGCAGCCTCGACATCAACCGCGGCGAGGAGGGCGTGGGCTGGGACACCGACAACTTCGCCATGGACGCCCGGTCCTGCACCCTGGCCATGAGCATCATCCTGGCCCAGCGGGGGCTCCGGTACGGGGGGCTCAACTTCGACGCCAAGGTGCGCCGGGGCTCGTTCGACACCATCGACCTGTTCTATGCGCACGTGGCGGGCATGGACGCCTTCGCCCGGGGGCTGCTGGTGGCCCAGAAGCTCAAGGACGACGGCGTGCTCGACCAGATCGTCAGGGACCGCTACGCGGGCTGGCGCCGGGGCATGGGCCGGAAGATCCTGCAGGGCAAGACCACCCTCACCCAGCTCGAGACCTGGGCGGCCAGGCAGGGCGAGCCGGCCAAGGTCAGCGGCCGACAGGAGATGATCGAGGGGATCCTCAACGACTATCTGTACGCGACGAAGATCGACTGAGCATGTAGCCGAATCCGCCTAGGATCTGGCCGCCGCCAAAAAAACTTCGCACAACCCCTTGACGTGAACGATCGTTCACGTATGATAGGGCATAGAGATCAACCCACCCTTGGCTTGAGGGGGAGGTGCCTATGCCCGCGAAACGATCCAGTCTGAGCGAACGCATCGAGGATCTCCGGCGGTTCTTCCGCGCGGAGCGCCGGGAGCCCAGCTACGCCGAGATGATGGACCTGTGGTCCTTCCGGTCCAAGAACGCGGTGTTCCGGGTGATCGAGGCTCTGGAACGGGAGGGACTGGTGTACCGCGAGGACGGGCGGATCCGCTTCGGGGCGGGCCTCACCGGCACCGTCCGCCGCCTGGGCACGGTCCCCGCCGGGTTCCCCTCCGCCGCCGAGGACGTGGCCGTGGACATGGTGGACCTCGACGAGTTCCTGGTCCGCAAGCCCGAGGACACCTTCATGCTCACCGTGGTGGGCGACTCCATGATCGACGCCGGCATCCAGGAGGGGGATTCCGTGCTGGTCGAGCACGGCACCGCGCCCCGGTCCGGCGACGTGGTGGTGGCCCGCCTCGATGGCGAGTGGACCCTCAAGTATTACGTGACCCAGGGCGGCGAGATCGCCCTCGAGCCCGCCAACCCCAACTACCCGGTCCTCCGGCCCCGCCAGTCGCTCGAGATTGGCGGGGTGGTGCGGGCCGTGATCCGGAGGTACCGATGATCCTGCCCCTTCATGACCCCTGGAAAGGCGACATGGTGGCCAGCCGCGTGCTGTCCACCCTTCGCTCCGTCCAGAGCGCCCTGGCCGCCCGGCGGGGCGCGGACTGGATCCGGCTCGCCGACCATGCGCTGGTTCGTCGCGGATTCTGGGTGGAGACGACCTCCACCCCCGGCGCCCCCAGCCTGATCGTGGAAGGCCGGCTCTACGTCGAGGTTCCGGCGGGCGACACCCTGTCGGCCTCGGCCGGATTCGTGACGCGGCTTAAGCGGAGCGGCTGCGCGGCCGGCCTGTGGATCCGGCCCGGTGCGTCCGATCCGGTCGCGTCCGCCCATTACCAGAAGAACCCGGACTGGGCGCCGCAGGGCGTCTGGAGCCGCCTCCGATCGGACTGCCGCCGCTGGTCGGCACCCGCAATGCCGGCCCCTGCGGGATGAACGGGCACCGTCGTCCCGTCCGCCTCGACCGGCCGCCGCTCGATCTCTGGGTGGTGCCGATCCTGGAGGACAACTACGCCTATGCGCTGACCCGCTCCGGCCGGGCCTGGGTGGTGGACCCTGGGGCGGCCCGGCCGGTGATCTCCCTGCTGCGGGAACAGAGGCTGATCCTGGACGGAGTGCTCATCACCCATCACCATGGCGACCACACCGCCGGACTGGCCGACCTGATCCGGGCCTTTCCCGCGCCGGTCCATGGTCCGGCGGACCCACGCCTGCCGGTGGTAGTCGAGGAGGTCCGGCCCGGGCATCCGCTGCGCGTGCTGGATCTGGATCTGGTGGGGTTGTCCACGCCCGGGCACGCCGTTCCGCACCTGGCCTTCTGGCTGCCCGAGCCCAAGGTGCTGTTCACCGGGGATCTGCTGTTCGCCGGTGGGTGCGGACGCGTGATCGAAGGAAGCTACCTGGAGATGTTCGCCTCGCTGGAGAGCCTGCGGCCCCTGCCCGATGATGCCTGGGTGCTTCCCGGGCATGACTACACCGAGGACAACCTGCGCTTCGCGGCGAGTCTGGAACCCGGGCATCCCGAGGTGGCCCGGAGGCTGCGCTGGGCCGCGCAAAGGACCCGCACCGGGGAGGTCACCGTGCCCTCGACCTTGCGCACCGAACGGGCCACCAATCCCTTCCTCCGGGTGCACGACCCCGCCTTCCGCACCGCCTGCGGCCTCGCCGACCTCGAACCCGCCCAGGCCTTCGAGGCCCTGCGGAGGAGGAAGGACCGGTTCGGGTGAGCGCGGTGGCCGACCAATCACCCACAGTCCCGCCTTGCGCATTCGCGTCAACCTAAGCGGACGCGAAAGCTGTCGGCTGCGCATCCGGATGCCCCAACGGGGCTACGTAGCCCCAGCCCAGGGTTGCGAGGAACGAGCTACCCTGGGTGCCAGGATCCGAGTACATCCCTACCCTGAAGGGGTTGCGTCCGACCCATCAAGCGCCTTGGGCGGAGCGGACGCAACCCCGTTGGGGTTGGTCGTTGGGGGGGATGGACCCAGGGTAGCGGCAAGGCCGCAACCCTGGGCTGGCGGATGGAACCCCG
>PXDE01000361.1 GCA_003566475.1 PVC group bacterium
ACCAGGACGCCCTCATGCTCTGCCGGGTCCGGTACTTCAGCGATGGGCTGGCCTTCGGCAGCCGCGAGTTCGTGGACGGGGTGTACCGCCGGAACCGGTCCCTGTTCGGCCTCCGCCGCCAGGACGGGGCCCGGCCCATGCGCCGGGCCGCCCTCGACGGGCTGTTCATCGCCCGCGACCTGCGGAAGGAGGCCGTAACTGCGTCGCCGGTGCTCGAGGCGGCGGCAGGGCCCCCTGCCACCGGCTGACTCCGCCCTCCGGGGCCGATTCCATCGCCCTTCACGGGCCCGAGCACGGTGCCCGGACGGGGCGGTCTGTCCCGGAGGAGGCCAAACCCTCCGATTCAGCCCCATGCGGCCCCCTCCTGCCCTCGTTTCGGCCCCGAGATCGGTCCCTTCCCCCACAAATTGACCGCCCCCCATCCCACCGGTCAATGTGAGACGGTCGCCTGACGAACAGAAACCTGTCCCTTGGTTAGAAAAGACCTGTCCCTTTTGATGGATGGAAGCAGACCTGTCCCTAATTCCCCCGAAGCCGCCCGGCTGCTTCGATGGAAGTCCTCAATAGGGTGCCCTGATGGCTTCGAACTCCATGGGGTTGAAGTCGTAAAGCGTCCTGGCGTAGGCCGCGCCTTTTGAGGTGACTTGGGAGCCATAGAGCACTCCCTTCTCGACCCACACCAGACGTTTCCGGTCCAGGTCCGCCCACTCCCAGTCCGGGAAGTCGAGGACGATTCCCCGCTCCTTGTGGACCAGACGGTGTGTATCGTAGTAGCATCCCGTCCCCGCCGGGTGGTCCACAGTGGCATGGGCGGTCTTCTCCAACGTCCAACCCTTCGGAAGCGGCTTCTCAAACACCGACAGGTCATCGGTACGGTCCCCGGCCCGGTGCCGCGCCAACGACCAGCCGTCCCGTTGAAGCCGGATGTAGTACACCCCAGGACATTCGCCCCCATAACTCTCGTGGAAGGCGAATTCCCTGTGTTCTCTGAGGCCTGTGGGCGTCATCAGCTCCTCGTGTCCGAAGGGCAAGGCGTTGAGCCAGTAGGCAACGTCGCTCATGAACAGCCCTCCCCCATGCCAGCCGCTTCCATTGGCCCAGAGCCCAATGGCCTTGAGGTACGGAGAGCGGGAGATGGCGGTCCAAGATCCCTTCGCCTTGCTCGACCACCGACCGTTCATGGCGAAGTAGATGAAATGCCTCCCATCAGGGGACAGGTCACACCGGCGTTCGTAAATCCGGCCCCGAAGCCACTGTCCGAGCCGGAACCGGTCCCTCCGCCGATCCCAGCCGATGGTGCAGACGGACTTGGACGGACCGCGGCGGATCGCGACCCCATAGTCGGCTTCGCGGGCGAGGATCACATGGACTCTGGCGGGGAACATGGCCGCGATCCTATCCCGGAACGGAGCGAACGCCATCCTGGAAGCCGTTCTTCCGTGGAAGAGGACCTGTCCCTTGTGCTTCCTTGGTCAGAAGACCTGTCCCTAATGCTGAAAGCAGACCTGTGCCTTGTGGTCCCCAGCGACACACGTCGCAACGGACTCCGCCACAGAGCGGCACGTGCGAATCGCCTCCGAACCCGCAAGCCGCGCGAAAGGAGCGCGGGCATTCCTGCCCGCGAGCGGAGCTTTCGCGGCGGGGCCGGGTGGCGTAGGATCGGGGCATGGCGTCGCCTCTCCGGATTCTTCGCAAACCGCTGTTCGCCCTGGCCACCGGACTGGTGGCGGGGGCGCTGGCGCTGGCGGTTCAGGACCACCTGAGCCGGCTCGAGTACGCGACCTGGGACTGGCGGGTGGATCGGCAGGCGCGGCCCGGAGAGGCCACGCCGCAGGTGCACACCATCCTGTTCGACCAGGGGACGCTGGACTGGGGATACCAGAACTTCGACCTGTCCTGGCCCTGGTCCCGCGAGACCTACGGGCTCCTGGCCGCGTTCCTGCAGCGGGCCGGGGTGCGGGCGGCCGCGTTCGATGTGCTCTACACCGAGCCCTCCTTCTACGGCGTGGAGGACGACCAGGGGTTCGCCCAGTCCCTGACCGGCGAGAGGCCCATGGTGCTGGCGGCCGCCCTCACCCGCGACGCCTGGGCCCGGGGCGGGGCGTTTACCCCCTATCCGGTGGACGTCCGGGGCGAGCCTCCGTCGGGGCTGGTGTTCCCCCACCTCACCGCGCCCGTGCCCGCCCTGGCCGAGGCCGCCCGCCTCGGCGACGTGGGGGCCACCCAGGACTCCGACGGGACCATCCGCCGCGCCCCGCCCCTCCGGTTCCTCGAGGACCAGCCCTTCCCCGGCCTCGCCCTCGCCCTCTGGATGGAAGGCCATCCCGACCGGACGGTCGCGTGGTCGCCCCGCAAGCTGCGGCTGGGCGACACCCGCATCCCCCTCGACGCCGAGGGCCGGGCCATCCTCCGCTACCGCGGCGGCACCCAGACCCACCCGGCCTGGAGCGCGCGCTCGGTGATCAACAGCGAGCTGCGCCTGCGCGAGGGGGCCGAGCCGGAGGTGGATCCGGAGGAGCTGCGCGACGCCTTCGTGCTGGTCGGGTTCAGCGCCCCAGGCCTGATGGACGTTCGGAGCACGCCGGTGGCCCGCGCGCTGCCCGGGGTGGAGATCCACGCCACCCTGCTCGACAACCTACTCGCCCGCGACACCCTCGCCGACGTGCCGCCCCTCGTGACGACCCTGGGAACGCTGGCCCTCGCGGTGGCCGCCGCCGCCGCTGGCCTGCTGGCCCGCCGGGCCTGGCACGGCTTTATCCTGGCGGGCGCGGTCGTCGCCCTCCCCTTCGTGGTGGGCGCGCTCACCTACCGGGCGGGCTGGTGGTGGCCGGTGGCCGTGCACGAGGTGGCCGGCCTCGTGGCCCTGCTCGGCGGCCTGGTCCTCAACTACGCCACCGAAGGCCGCCAGAAGCAGTTTCTGAAAGGCGCGTTCAAGCATTACCTGAGCCCGGTGGTGATCGACCAGATCCTCCAACACCCCGAGCGGCTGCGGCTGGGCGGGGAGCGGAGGCGGCTCACCATCTTCTTCTCCGACCTCCAAGGCTTCTCCGCCATCTCCGAGAAGCTCGACCCCGAGGCGCTCACCCACCTCCTGAACGACTACCTCACCGACATGACCGACATCATCCTCGAGGAGGGCGGCACCCTGGACAAGTACGAGGGCGACGCCATCATCGCCTTCTGGAACGCCCCCCTGGATCAGCCCGACCACGCCGACCGGGCCTGCCGGGCCGCCCGCCGCTGCCAGGCTCGACTGGAATCGCGCCAGGCCGAGTTCCGCGAGCGGTCGGGGGTCGATCTCCGCATGCGCATCGGCATCCACACCGGCGAGGTGGTGGTCGGCAACATGGGGTCGCGCGAGCGGTTCGACTACACGGTGCTGGGCGACGCGGCCAACCTCGCCTCCCGGCTCGAAGGGGCCAACAAGGCCTTCGGCACCTACGGCATGGTCTCGGCCGACACCTGGGACCGCCTCCTCGACCCCGCCCCCGGCCGTCCCCTGGCCCGCCTCCGCGTGGTGGGCCGGGCCACACCGGTTCAGGTTCACGAGCTGCGGACGGAACACCTCCCGGACAGCCTCGCCGCCCGCTGGGCCGAGGCCCAGAAGGCCCTGGCCGCCCGCGACCTCGACGCGGCCCGCCGGGCCTTCGAAGCCTGCGGCGACGACCCGCCCGCCCGCGCCTACCTCGCCTACCTCGACCGCCTAGGCCCCCAGGCCGAGGTCTGGGACGGCGTGTGGGAGCTCACCTCCAAGTAGCCCCCGCCCCTTCACGCACGGAGCACCATCTGCTGGTGCTCCCGGTCGGCCGCGTACTGGAGGCAGGCGCGGATATCATCCGCCTCGAGATAGGGGAAGTCCTTGAGGATCTCCTCATGGGGCATGCCCGAGGCCAGGTATTCCAGCACGTCGTAGACGGAAATGCGCATCCCCCGGATGCAGGGCTTTCCTCCGCGCTTGCCCGGCTCCACGGTGATCCGGTCCATGTAGGTCTTCATGGTCATACTCTACCACCTGTCCTCTCGGGCGACTACCGGGAATCCCGCTCCCGCCGGTGTCGGGCTTTGGCAACTCCCCCGAATCCGCCGGGCTCCCGCAGGTCGGGCATTCCTGCCCGACCCTCGCGCCTGCGCCGAACCGGACGCATGCCCTCCGACACGGGGCCATCGCCACGGAATCGCTCGGCCGGGCTCTTGTCTCCATGAGGTCAGCCAGGAATGGCCGACCTACCGGGGCGCTGGATGACGCTCGGGCCGGCTCCAAGGTCTGGACGGTTTCGTCCAAGGTCTGGACGGCGGCGAAGCTGCGGTTCACACGGGGACAACCGGTCGGAAACCTGTCCGGCCGGACACGGATCCGACCGGTTGGGCGGTCACGGGGGTGTCTGCCGGATGTGATAGGCCGTGCGTTCGAACCTCCAGATCTCCTCGTCGGGCCTTACGCCACGGATGAACAGCCAGGCGCCCCCCACGGCCCGGAACGCAGCCGTGGCCAGCGTGTTGGCGCCCAGGGCGGCGATCCCGAGAATTCCGCCCGAGACAGCCTGGGCGTTGCGGATTCGCGTGCGCCGGGGTTCCGGTTCCCAGTCGGTCTCCAGTCGGATGTCCTCCGTCCGGCCGTCCGGGAACCGGATGCGAACACGGTCATCGGCGAATCCAGGCCCGATCCAGACCTCACAGGGAGTCGTGCCAACGACAACCCAGGCATCGGAGGCTCCCTGGTCCACCTGCAAGAAGAGGACGTCAGCATGGGGTGGCTCCGAGTCGAACCGGAGCATGGCACCGCGCGGTGCCGCGCACCCGACCGAGAGAACAAGTGTCAGCATGGCCACGCCCGGAGATCGGCGGCCCCTCCGGGTGGGCGTCTTCCGCGG
>PXDE01000110.1 GCA_003566475.1 PVC group bacterium
CGGAGCGCGGCGGGATCGACGTTCACCAGCCGCCTCCGCCGCCTCCCCCTCCCCCGCCTCCGGAGAACCCGCCTCCGCCGCCGCCGCCCGACGAGGGCGCGGTGGAGGCGGTAGCCAGGGAGCCGGCCAGGGCCCCGCCCACCGCCCCGGCCAGGGCCGCATACCCGGGGGTGCCGCCGGAGCTGGCGTACCAGGCCTGGCCGCCGAGACCGCCCCCCGCGCCCTGGGCGGCCTGATGGGGGAAGGTCTCCTCGAACCGCCGAGCCCAGGTGGTCTCGACATCGAGCGCCATGGCGTAGGGCAGCAGGCGCTCGAACTGTTCCGGCGTCTCGCGGGCGGGGGTCATGAACTCCAGGCGCCCCTGCTCGGCCTTGCCCAGGTACAGCCGCAGGCCCTCGACCCTGTCGAGCAGCGCCCGTCCGGCCAGGGTGGGTGCCTTGAGCAGGTGGTAGAACACGGCGTTGACGGCCCCCAGCACGACATAGAGCCCGAGCGTGGGCAGCCCCACGCTCTGGGAGAGCATCCACATCCCGAACCCCTGGCCGGCCACAAAGGGCACGGAGAACGCGGTGATGAACAACGCCGGGAAGACCAGGCCGACGCGGGCGATTCCCGAGGCCCGGATCACCGCCCGCCAGCCCTGGAACACCATGATGAGGAGGTAGGTCACCCCCACCGACCAGATAGACAGCCAGAGGGACATGAACAGCGAGATGGCGAGCACCCGACCGGCCAGATTGGCGGCCAGCACGATCAGCGCGGACAGGCCCACGCCGAGGAGGAACCAGCCCCGGTTGGTCTCGAAATAGTGCTGCTCATACTCGGCCCGGAGCCGGGTCCGGAAGGCCTTGAGAGCCTTGCCCACGATCTCGTGATTGGCGGACGTGAGCTGCAGGGCGCTTCCGGCGGGGAACAGGTGCTTCAGCAGAACCGCCTCGGCGGCGGGCAGGCCGGCCGGGGCGTTCCCGGTCGGGGTCAGGGTGAACGACCCCGAGTCCTCCTCGATCCGCAGCGCCCCCTTCACGGCCAGGTCCACCACGGCGGTGGCGAACGCCTTGCGGTCGTAGCCCATGCGGCGGATGAACCGCACGGCGGCCGGCGAGTAGCCGGACGGGGGTTCGAACTCGGGCATGATGGCGCGTCCCTCCGGATCCCGCCCATACCGGGACCACGTGATGACGTAGTAGCCGGTCACGAGGAGCAGGCCGAGGAAGGCGATGGCGGCGCTCCGGTTGGCCTGCCACATATCCCGGAGGACCGTCTCGCGCGAAGGGGGCGTCACCAGTCCGGTCGGCCAGGCGACCCGGATGGTGAACCCCTCGCCGGGGGCAAGCACGCGGGTGGTCCGAAACTCGATCGCCCCGTCGGGCTGGCGGCGGTGCCCCCAGTCGCGGCCACGGCCCCCGCGGCGGCCCGTGAAACCCTGCACGGCGCCAACCTGTTCAGCCACATCCCGGGGCAGGCGCACCTCGGCCACCGCCTCCCGGATGGGGAACGCCCATTTGTCACCGGTGACGTTCCAATAGAGCTCGTCCTCTTCGGAGCCGTGGATCACCTGTCGGGCCGTCCGGTATTCCAGCTCATAGGTGTAGAGGCCGGGCGCGAGGGTGACATCCTCCCGCCCGATGTATACCCGCACGAAGCCGGGCGCCGCCTGACGGTCGAGATGGAAGGGCTCGGGATTGCCGTCGCGGCGCACCGATTGCACCTCGAAGGGCACCTCGCGAAGAAACCCCCAGCGGGTCCGGTAGAGCACGGGGAAGTCTCGGTAGATGCCGCGCCGGACCTCGTCGCCCTCGGCCCGCACGGAGAGCCGCTCCACCACATGAAGCTCCCCGTCCTCGGCCAGGGAGATCGTGGACCGGAAGGACAGGATCTCCTCTTGGGCGAGGGCAGGCCCGACGGCCGCCGTCAGCGCGACGACCAGCGCCAGGCCGCGCCGCCCGGCCCCACGTCTCGTCCCGGTCCGCCTCATCGGATGTGCACCATGGTGCCGCACACCCTAACCACCCAACCGCCCTGGCCCAAGGAAAACTCTCCGGCGGTGGAGGATAGGGGACAGGTTTCGCCTATGGAAAACGGTGTCTAGCGGAAGCGGCCCTCGGCCCGGTCCAGAATCACCGGAACCACGGCGGGGTCCACCGTGTAGAACCGGGTCACCATGCGCCCGGTGCCCCGGGTGCCGATCATCACGACATTCCCGTGCAGCCGATAGGGAATGCCGGTGAGCTCGGACACCACGTCGAGCACCTCGCGGACGGTGACGTCGCGGAGTTCCACCGTGACCACCGGCGCCCGCTCCGGGGCCCGGGCCTCGGGCGGCGCCTCGCGTTCGGGTTCCGCGAAGGGATCCCAGAAATCGTCGCGTTCTCGGCGGGCCGGCCGCTCGGGCTGGGCGGCGGGCCGCCGGGATTCGATATACACGATGTTGACGCCCCGGCCCTCGGGATCGGCGTCCCGGCTGGCCTGGACCAGGAAGTCGATCACGTCCCGGATATGGGCGCCTTCGAAGCGGATCTCGGGGATCACGATGGTGGCGAGGCGTTCGCGGATCGCGTCCTGTCCGGCGGCGGTCCCCGCCCCGGCCAGCACCAGAAGGGCGGTGCAAAGGGTGATGGTTGCGCGTCTCATGGTCCGGTCCTCCGTTGCCGTTACGATTCAACCTACGCCCGCCCCATGGCGTCGTCAAAGGCGGGCGGGGTGGTCGGTCGTGGCGGCTGGCACGGTGAGCCAGCCGGATGAAGGGTGTGCCACAGAACGATGCGGGTTACGGGAACCCGCATCCTCCGGTTTGTCCGATGCGTCCGATGGGTCTGCCGCGGCGAAGCGTCTTCGCGAAGCCGGGTCCGAGACCGGCACCTTCCGGGCGCTGAAGGCGCCGCCGCCTGACGGAGCCGCGGCTCAGGAGGGCGGTTCCGCTTCCAGGTTCCGGCTCAGGACACCCCCAGCCGCCGACCCGGGCGCTTCCGCTCCGGGCCGCTCCGGGTGTATATTGCACGAGATCCAACCGGAGGCGGATATGAAGCGGATGGTGGCGGGACTGGTGGCGGCGGTCGGCGTGGCGGGGTGGCTGATGGCGGCGGAGGCGGACGCGCCGGCCGAGGCGGCGGACCGGTATGCCGCGTGGGCCGGGGAATGGGCGCTGGTGTCGTTCGGCGAGGGCGACGGCGCGGAGGCCGTTCCAGATGGAGTCCAGGTGACGTTTGCGCTCAAGCCGAACGGGGAGGTCTCGGGCCGGTCCGGCTGCAACCAGTACGGGGGCCAGGCCCTGCCGGCGGATGATCCAGCCGAGGCCATCCGGTTCGGCCCCCTGTTCTCCACCATGATGGCCTGCCCCGAGCCCGCCATGCAGACCGAGCAGCGGTTCCACGTCGCCCTCGCCGCCGTCGCCCGCGGACGGCTGGGCGAGGACGGCGGGCTCCGCCTGGCCGACGCCGACGGCCGGACGCTGCTGGTGTTCCGACGAAAGCCAGCCGACTGAACACGCGCGCGCGCCGTTCCCCCATGCAGACCGAGACCCTCCTCCTGAACCGCGCCCTGGGGCATGCATGGCCCGATTTCCGTCGGTCTAGCAAGGCGCAAGAGGCACGACCATGAACACAGAGCAGAAGCGACGCCTCCTTGCCCAGCACCTCGCCCGGTTCCGGACGTGGACGTATGACGCTCTGGTCCATGAGATCGAGCGTACGGAACGAGAGCACGACTCCCTGCATCACGCCGAAGGGGTCTTCGAGGACGGCACGGAGTACCAGATGGAGTTCAATGTGTTCTGGGACGACCGGCCGGGAGGCGACGTGAGGGTCTGCGGCGACCTGTGTGCCGAACCGCAGCGCCGCCTGCTCGGCTTTCTGCCCGTGTACACCCCGGATGTGACGGATTCCTTCATCATGGCGCCCGACGGAACCTTCGTCGGCGAGTGAGCCCGCTTGCCGAAGCCCAAACCGACCGCCCGGGACGGGTGAGCCGGGCCTAACCCGGCCCTTCAGGCCGGATGCGCCTTCCCCCATGCGAACCCAGCCCGCTGGGCTGGGCCAAGGGAACGCGACCCTTCGGGCTGTCGGCAGGCCGTCTTCTCGCCTTCGCGGCGGTGTCGTCCGAGTGACCCGGTACGCGGTGCATCGCCGACGCGAGGTCGGGGCTGAAGCCCCTCCCTGGCTGTCCGCCTGAAGGCGGAACTCTGGCGCGAAGCGAGGCCGACGCCCGTCCAGACCTTGGACGGTTTCGTCCAGACATTGGACGCCCGCGCAAACTTGCTGGCGCTCCACCTCCCCACTGACCCTTTGCGCTCTCTGCGTTCTTTGTGGCAAATCCCCCTGCCCATTCGCGTCGCCCAGACCATCTACCGGTACCTCTACGCCGACCGCCAGGAGGGCGGGCTCCTGCACCGCCTGCTCCGCCGCAAGGGGGCGCGCTACCGGCGCAGACCCCTGGGAAACGGCCCGATCCGGGACCGGAAGTTCATCGAGGCCCGTCCGGCGGCGGTGGAGGACCGCAAGGAGATCGGGCACTGGGAGGTCGACACCATCGTCTCCCCGGACCGCTCCGCCATCGTCACCATGGTCGAGCGCGTCCCCCAGCTCCTGGTGATGAGGAAGGTCCCGGCGTCCACGAGCCTGGAGGTGGCCCACGCCATGGTCCGGAAGCTCGGGCCGGTCAGGGACCGGGTGCTCACCATCACCTCCGACAACGGCGCGGAGTTCGCCAGTCACGGATACGTCGCCCGGAAGCTCAAGGCGGACTTCTACTTCCCCAAGCGGAGCCGGCTGGGCGACCTCACCGACCAGCAGGTCACGGCGGTCGCCCAGGCCCTGAACACCCGCCCCCGAAAGTCGTTGAACTACCTCACGCCCAATGAGATCTTC
>PXDE01000129.1 GCA_003566475.1 PVC group bacterium
CCGTCCAGGGTGGTGGCGTGCTTGAGGGGGACATGGGCCCGGCTTTCGCGGATGAAGGTGGAGAAGGGACGGATGATCTCCTGGCAATCCGCCTCCCAGGCCGGGTCCGGCCCCTCCACCTCCACGCCCTGCCTCCGCAGCCAGGCCAGGCCCTTGCCGGCGTGAGCGGGATTGGGATCCACCGTGCCCACCACCACCCTAGCGATCCCGGCCTCCAGGATGGCCTCGGTGCAGGGACCGGTGCGACCGGTGGTCGAGCAGGGCTCGAGGGTCACCGCCAGCGTCGCGCCCCGGGCCGCCTCGCCCGCCTCGCGCAGGGCGACGATCTCGGCGTGCGGCCCGCCCGCGCGTTCATGGAATCCCCGGGCGATGACCTCGCCGTCCCGCGCGATCACGCAGCCCACGGGAGGGTTGGGCCGGGTGAGGCCCTCGCCCTTGCGGGCCTGGGCCAGGGCCTGGGTGATGAGGGAGGGGATTGGGGATTGGGGACTGGGGATTGGGGGCATGGGGGGAGGAGGGGTCAGTGATCAGTGAGCGCCGCTGGCATGGTGGGCCAGCCGGATGCGGGGAGAGACGGCTGGCACGCGGCGGGATACGCGATGCGCGATACGGGATGCGGGATCCGACTTCGCTCACAAGCTTCGTAGGACAAGTTGCGGGATACGGCCAAACCGAAGATTGACGATTGACGAGGTACGATTGACGAAGTGAAGCCGCCGTCAGGCGGCGCCCCGTGGCCCGGGCTTCTAGCCCGGAGCCGAGCGAGGTATGGTCCCGGTCCGTCCATGAACAGCGCTTCCGCCGACCATGGTCGATCCGGGATCCTGCCTCGCGCGGGCACGGGCTGGAAGCGCCGTGCCACGTCGGGGACATCCAGTTGGCGAGCAGTGGTTTGTGGGGGCTGGCGTGCGGTGGTGTCCCAGAGCAGTGATCGGTGGTCGATGGTCCGTTGGGGGATGGGTGGATGGGGAACCGCAGAATGTCGAATGTCGAAGGGAGGTGGGCTGTGCGGCCCACCAGTACCTCGCTGTCTGTGACAGCGAGGGCGCGTGATCAGTGCCCGACTTGCGGAAAGTCTGGACGGTGGCTTTGTTTCCTCCGGATCGGGCTCGTTCCACGCGCGGTCCGCTGTCATAGACAGCGGACTACTGGGCCTGCGTCCGCCTGTTCGCAGGCTCCCGTATTGCAGCGGCCTATTCATGGAGGGGCGGCACGGTCTCCGCCCAAGGCATTCATCCCGCGCCTCACTCCCCCCTCGCCAGCAGACCCTCGACGTAGCGGTCGGGGTCGAAGGGGGCGAGGTCGTCGGGGCCTTCGCCGAGGCCGACGTAGCGGATGGGGAGGCCGAGCTGGCGGTGGAGGTCGAACAGGAACCCGCCCTTGGCCGAGCCGTCGAGCTTGGTCACCACGATCCCGGTGAGCGGGGCGGCCTCGTGGAAGGTGGCGGCCTGGCGGAGGGCGTTCTTGCCGAGGGCGGCGTCGAGGGTCAGCCAGGTCTCGTGCGGCGCGCCCGGGCAGGCCTTGTCGAGGGCCCGGCTCATCTTGTCGATCTCCCTCATGAGCGGCTCCTTGGTGTGCATCCGCCCGGCGGTGTCGATGATGACCAGGTCGTGCCCCCGGGCCCGCGCGGCCTGGACGGCGTCGAAGCCCACGGCGGCGGCGTCCGCACCCTGCACCGCGCCCACCACATCGAGGTCGAGCCGCTCGGCCCACAGCTTGAGCTGGTCCGCGCCGGCGGCCCGGAAGGTGTCGCCGGCGGCCAGCAGCACCTGGCGTCCCGCCGACGCGAACCGGCGGCCGAGCTTGGCGCAGGTGGTGGTCTTGCCGGAGCCGTTGATCCCCAGCATGAGCAGCACCAGCGGGTCGCCGGGGGGCAGGTCGTCCTCGGCGGCGGGCGGCAGATGCCGCAGCAGCACCTCGCGCACTGGCGCGGCCGGGTCGTCCTCGGTCCCCCGCCGCTTCCGCATCTGGCCGAGCAGCTCGGTGACCAGAGGCACCGGGAGGTCGGCCATGATCAGCCGCTCCTCCAGCTCCTCCAGATCCTCGACGGTCAGCTTGGGACCGCGGGTGACGAGGCGGGTGAGCGCGCCAGCGAGGCGGCCCCGGGTGCGCCCGAGCGCGGACAGCCAGCTAGCCATCGGCCACCTCCGGGGCGGGCTCGGCGGCGGACGAGGGCTCGCCGCCCGCCTCGAGCTGCTTCCGGATGCGGTCGAGCAGCCCGTTGACGAACTTGCCCGAGGCCTCGTCGCTGAGCAGCTTGGCCAGCTCGACCGCCTCGTTGATGGAGACCACGTGGGGCACGTCGTCGAGGGCGAGCATCTCGTACACGGCGAGGCGCATCACGTTGCGGTCGACCCCGCCCATGCGCCGGAGCGACCAGTGCTCGGCCACCCCGGCCAGCAGGGCGTCGATCTCCTCGCGCCGCCCCTCCACGCCGCGGACCAGCGACTCCGCGAACGGACGGTCGTCAGGGTTGACGTCGTTCATGCGCCAGAACGCGGCCAGATCCTCGTCCAGGGGCCCCTCGTTGTAGTCGCGCTGGAACAGGAACTGGACGGCCCAGCGGCGGCCGGTGCGTCGGGAGGACATCAGCCGTCCTCCCGGATGCGCCGCATCAGCGAGGCCATCTCGACGGCGGCCAGCCCCGCGTACCAGCCCCGGCCCTCGGGCCCCGAGCGGCAGCGCGAGACCGCCTGGTCCCAGGTCCGGGCCGCCACCACCCCGTCGATCACCGGGATCCCCGTGGCCAGGGAGAGGTCGCTGAGCGCGGCGGTGACCTGACGGGTGATGAGGTCGGCGTGAGGCGTCTCGCCCTCGACCACGCAGCCGAGGGCAATGGCCGCGTCCGGAGGCGGCGTCGCCCGCAGCCGGGCCCGGAGCACCACCGGCAGCTCGAACGCGCCGGGCACCCAGGTCACCCGCGCGTCCGCCCGCCGTCCGCCGCAGGACTCGATGGCGGCGAGGGCCGCCTCGGCCAGCCGGGTGGTGAGGTCGCGGTTGAACCGGGCCACCGCGATCTCGAACCGCAGCCCGGTCGCGTCGAGAGCACCATGGACTTCGGGGGTGTCCGCGAACCCGGCCGGGCGGGGGCCGTCGGCTTCGAAGTGCTTGGGGGAGCCACTCATAGCAGGTGCCCCAGCTTCTCGCGCTTGGTGTCGAGGTAGCGCCGGTTTTCGCGAGTGATCACCGGGGGCACGGGCAGGCGGTCCTCGACCCCGATCCCGTGGGCGCGGATGCCCTCGACCTTGGCCGGGTTGTTGGTGAGCAGACGGACCGCCGTCACCCCCAGATCCTTCAGGATGTGCCCGCAGGCGCTGTATTCGCGCAGATCGGCGGCGAACCCGAGCAGGCGGTTGGCCTCCACGGTGTCCGCCCCCTCCTCCTGGAGCGCGTAGGCGTGGATCTTGGCGGACAGCCCGATCCCCCGCCCCTCCTGGCGCATGTAGAGGACCGCCCCCCTCCCCTCGCCCGCGATCCGGGCCATGGCGTCGTCGAGCTGGGCCCCGCAGTCGCAGCGGCGCGAGCCGAACACATCGCCGGTGAGGCATTCGCTGTGGATGCGCACCAGCGGGGCCGGCCCCTGGGCGGGGTCGCCCATGACCAGGGCCAGGTGGTGCTGCTCCTCGATCTCCGAGTAGTACATCCGCAGCCGGAACTCCCCGTGCGGCGTGGGCAGCCGCACCTCGCGCTCGAACCGGACCAGCTCCTCGTGCAGACAGCGGTAGCGGATGAGGTCGGCCACCGAGGCCAGCCGGATGCCGGCGCGGCCGGCCAGGGCCCGCAGATCGGGGAGGCGGGCCATGTCCCCGTCCTCGCGCAGCACCTCGCAGATCACCCCGGCGGGGGTGAGGCCGGCCAGCCGGGTCAGGTCCACCGCCGACTCGGTGTGGCCGGGGCGGCGCAGCACCCCGCCCGCTACGGCCTCGAGCGGGAACACATGGCCGGGCCGGCTCAGATCCTCGGGGCCGCTCCCCGGGTCGATGAGCACCTTCACGGTGCGGGCCCGGTCCGGGGCGCTGATCCCGGTGGTGACACCCCGGGCCGCATCGACCGACTCCATGAACGCGGTGCGGAAGCGGTCGCCCGGGCGCTGGGGCATGCGGTGGAGCACGAACCGGTCGAGCAGGGGCTTGGCCATGGCCACGCAGACCAGGCCCCGGCCCTCGCGGGTGAGGAAGTTGATGATCTCCGGGGTGCCGTGGTCGGCGGCCACGATGAGATCGCCCTCGTTCTCGCGGCTCTCGTCGTCGCTCACCAGCACCACCTCGCCGCGGCGAAGCGCGTCGAGCACCTCGGGGATGGGGTCGAAACCGGGGGACGGGTCGGTGGGTTGTACGGTCATGGCATGGCATCTCGCCACGCCTTCGGGGCCAAAGCGCTACGAACCGGCAGCGCTTCGTCTTCTTCCATCCCGACTGTACGGTCGGCTGCGGATACCCCGGCCGGGGAGGCCGGGCGACCGCATCGGTCCCCGCCGGAGCGGGGAGTCGTGGGCTGTCACCACCGGTCGGGAATCTCCGGAGCCGCGGGCGGCCCCGGATCACCCTGCCCTGAAGACGAGCGAAACCTACTCCTGAGTTAGGCTGTCAGGATCGACGGTACGGCTACGGGCGGGGAGATCAAGCCCTTTTCAGAGGTGGGGAACCACGAGAGGCGCGAAAGGGCCCAGCGCGGCTTACGGCTGCAACCAAACGAACCACAGAGGTCGCAGAGGTTACGGAGGTTCACAGAGGGGGGATCTGGGATGGTGAAGAATTTGCGCGGGCGGGTGAAGTTCTGGGGGATAGAAGCGCGAATCGCACGTAGGTCGGCCATTCCTGGCGGACCCCAA
>PXDE01000106.1 GCA_003566475.1 PVC group bacterium
GGGCCATCTCCCGCCGCCGCCGGTTCGCCGAGGACACCACCGCCGATCTGGTCGAACGGGCCACCCTGGCCGGCGAGATCGAACACCGGAGCGAGGAGGAAGCGGCCCCCGCGCCCGAGGCGCCCCCCGCCGACCCCCGTCGGGCCTATCGCGAGGCCGGGCGGCAGGCCCGGTCCGTGGAGGGCGGGGAGGCGCGGGCCGACACCGCCGACACCGCCGCCCGGGTCGTTATCGCCGAATACCGCACCCTCGCCGAAGCCGATTACCACCGGGCCCGCAAGTACGCTCGGGTGCAGCTCGGGTCCGGACGCATGCTGTTCTGGCTCGCCGTGATCCTCGTGGTGGTGGACTACCTGAACCGGTACCACCGCACTTTCGACCACCTCGCCCCTATCCCTCTGCCCGACGTCCCCTTCCTGGGCTGGCCGCCCGACTCCTTCTCCATCAAGAACCACCGGGTGGGGCTCGCCCACCGGGATCCTGGCCGTCTGGGCTGGCTCATGCGGCACACCCTGGCCAAGGACGAGAGGTTCCTCTATTTCGGCGAGGCCCCCCTCCTCTCGCGGACCCGGCTGCCCCGGATCGACCTCGCCATCCCCGTTCCCCCCCGCGTGTTCGCCTGGATGCAGTCGCGCCCGCCGGTGCCCGAGCCCGCCCCGCCCGGCTGGAAGGTCTGGCTGGCCCTCCTGCCCGCCCGCCTCAACGCCTGGCTGCTGAGCCGGGTGGAGTCCGACCGCAGGATCCACGTCCGCCTGCTCCAGATTCCCCACTACCGCCCCCGGGCGGCCGAGGCCGAGCCCGAGTTCGTGCTGGAATCCGCCTGGTTCGGCCGGGCCAGCTTCAGTCTCACCGGCTCCGCCGACGAGGCGGCCGGACTCCTCGAGGCCATCACGGAACTGCTCCGGCGCAAGCAGGGCAGCCACGCCCGCTGCCGCCGGGGCGTCACCCTGATCTGGGACCACCCCGCCGAGCTCGACTCCGAGCTGCTCGACCGTCTGGCCTGGCTGTGCCGCGAGACCAACCTCCGCCTCCTCGCCGTCGGCCCCGTGGCCGAGCAGCTCTCCCGCGCCAACCTCCTCGACGAGGCGGCCTGACGGGGCGTGCCAAGGAACCTAGAGCCGACCGTTAACCCTGACCAGACCTGCTGCGACCCCTCCGGGGTCGGTCCCAATCTGGGCACGGGATCCGGGGGTGTCGCTCCGCTTACCCCCGGCTAATGGCTGGCACCCCTACGGGGTGGCTTGGACTCGTGCGACCCCGGAGGGGTCGAAGCGCTTAGCCGGGGGTCGAGCAACGCGACACCCCCGGATCCCGTTCAACTCACCGTCCGACCCCGGAGGGGTCGCAGCAGCCAAGTTTTGTTTACCACGTCCGCCCTTCGGGGCATCACCCATCGGGTGCGACCGTTCGCATGCGCAAGCTGCTGTTCTGGTAAAGTTTGCGCGTATCCATGCCCGTCAACTGCCGGATCTGGGTCAGTCCACCGCCACGAACTGTCCGTCGTTCTGTTCGGCCAGATCCCGCATGAACTCCCGCCCGCTCTTCAGGACATAGGAGATGACGCTGACGGGAATGGGCCGGCTGCGGCGGCGCTGGAGATCCCGCACCAGCTCCAGGACATGCTCCTCCTCATTGCGGACACCCGGAATGTGGGGCTTGCCGTCGGAAAGCATGATGATGGTCTCGGGATTCAACTTGAACGCCTGCTCCATGACCAGATCGGTGCGGGTGCCTCCATGCACGCCGCCCTTGAGCCTTCGCCAGTTCGTGGATTCGCCCCGCTCCCGGGCCTCCTCCCGGTTCCGGAGCGGACTGTACTCGAGCAGGAACTCGATGGCTTCCTCCACGAGGGCCGGGTTGGCGGCGGCGAGCGCATCGCGGAAGGCGACCACCTCGCTCCCGAACAGAAGCAGACCGAAGGGCGTGCCCTGGGGCAGCTCCCTCAGGGTCTTCTTCGCCTCCTCCTCGACGCGTTCGTAGGCCCGGTCGCGCAGGTTGGCCATGCTCCCGGAGATGTCGATGGCCAGCACGATGCTGCGGCCCTGGGCCTGCACCCCCATGAACGAATGCCTGCCCACCCCCGCGCCCGCGCCCTGGCCGAACGCGCCCCGGCCCAGCCCCAGGCCGGTGGCCGCGCCCAGCCCCACCGGCGCGTCCACGAACGTCTGCTCGACCACCGGGGCCGCGATGGGCGCCGGGGCGTGGGCCTGGATGAGCTGGGCCAGCCGGGCCGAGTCCGCCGCCGGCTGGACCGCCCGCGAGTGCATCCGCGACACCTCCTGCCGCGAAAGCCGGGGCGCCTCCGCCGTCTCCTGGACCACCACCGTGGCCCGGATCTCCGGCTCCCTCTGCAGCGCGGGCAGCACCGTGACCAGACCGAACAGAACCAGCAGCGCGGCATGCGCCACCACCGTCAGCGTCAGCGCGATCCGACGGTCCCGCCGCTGCTTGCGCGCCACGGCGTCCAGGGCCTCGGGAGAGATGTATTCGGAGTTCATATCCGTAGCGTACGCCTGCATGCGGCGGATGGCGAGCGCCTTCCTTCATCGATCTAGCCCGACGTCACCATGGCATGCTCACGAGCCCCATGCGTGTGGCCGCCGCTTCAGGGCAGATGGGGTGGAGGCGGCGGTCTTGGCGTCGCATCCCAGGCATCGTCAGGCGACGCTGCCTTCCGCGCCCGGTACGGGCCAGTCTCGGACCCATCGGACCCATCGGACGTGTCGGACCCCGCCTTGGCTCCCGCCCGCCTTCGCCTGACTACGGCGCGGCACGCTGGAGGCGGATCTGGCCAAGCCGCTCGCGGACTGACCCTTACTGCGATCGAGGCAGAAGACCCCATGCCACCCGAGGGATCCCGGAGGCTCGGGGAGGACCACGGGGAAGGGCGGCCCGCACTTCGTCAATTTGCCTTTGTCAGCTTGCCCTACCTAGCTCCGCTGCGGAGCGTAGTAGGGTCAATCTTCGGTTTCCCAGAACCCACATCCCACATCTCACACCCCACAACGCGTCCGACGAAGCTTCCGAGCGAAGTCGGATCGCGCCAGCCGTCTCACCCTTCATCCGGCTGAACCGAGCGGTCCAGCGGCCTTCACCGCTCTGAGACACTATTGCACCCTGTCCTCCACAAACCACTGCTCGCCAGCAGGATG
The DNA here is from genome assembly GCA_003566475.1 of PVC group bacterium. Taxonomy (GTDB): domain Bacteria; phylum Verrucomicrobiota; class Kiritimatiellia; order SS1-B-03-39; family PXDE01; genus PXDE01. The sequence goes on from PXDE01000106.1 coordinate 3,153, forward strand.
CCCCCGACGTGGCACGGTGCTTCCAGCCCGTGCCCGAGCGAGGTACGATCCCGGAACGACCACGGTCGGCGGAAGCGCTTTTCGTGGCCGGATCGGAACTAAACCTCGCTCGGCTCCGGGCTGGAAGCCCGGGCCACGGGGGCGCCGCCTGGCGGCGGCTTCACTTCGTCAATGGTACCTCGACAGCTTGCCCTACGTAGCTCAGTTGCGGAGCGTAGTAGGGTCCATCTTCGGTTCCCCCGCGCGCCTGTCCGAGCCGCGAAAACCGATAGCGATAGCGAAAGGCGACGGGGCCGCCCCCAGCCAATCCACAATCCACAATCCGAAATCCAAAATCGTATCCCGCACCGCCCCGTGTCTCACCCCTTATCCGGCTGAACCGCGCAGCGGCGCGGTTCAGCGGCCGTCACTGACCACTGACTACTGCCCCCTGCCCAAGGTTGGCCAATCGCGGCTCGTTGGGCTAGGCTGACTGACTATGATTGCGAGATTCCTGTTTCCCCGCCGACCCTTCCATCCATCATCCGGCCTGCGTAGGTCGGTCGCGTGCGTGCTTCTGACTCTGGCCATCGGCTGCGGCCGCGATCCGGCCCCGGCGCCCCCGGCGCCGGACGTTCCGCCCGAGCCTACGCCGGTCGCCGAGCCTACGCCCCCGCCCGAGCCGGTTACCCCGGCCCCGACGCCGCCTCCGGCCCCGTCCGAGGCCCCCGAACCCCCGGAGGATCTGGCCCCGGCCCTGGATGAGGTCCGGGCCCTCAAGCTCGACGGAGACTTCGCCGAGGCCTGGCGCCAGGCCCGGGAGCTGCGGTCGCGTTTCGCGGGCCACCCCGGAGCCGGGGAAATCGACCATCTGGTCTCTCTGCTCTCCCGCTACCGGCGCGAAGGGGGGGCGGCGGCGGTGGCCATCGGGCGGCTGGCCCATGAGGATCCCCAGGTGCGCGGGGTGGCCCGGGAGCAGCTCCGGGGCGGGGAGGAGGCGACCTGGATTCTGCTGCGCCGGGCGGTGCGGGAGGAACCCGCCGCGCCGGCCGCCGAGGCCGCCCGGACGCTGGCCGGCGTGGTCGGCGGAGGCCTGGCCCCGGCGGCCGCCGCCCGGCTGAGCCGCGAGCCCGAGGGAGAGCTTGCGGACACGCTCGTATCCCTACTGAGCGAGCCCATCGGCCGGGGCGAGGCCGAGGCTCTCCAGGCCGTGTACCCCCTGGTCCGCGACGACGAGGCGGATCGGTTCTCCACCCTGCTCCCCAGCTTCCTCCTCGCCCTGGCCGAGGGATTCGGCGGGGACGAGGCGGCCTTCGGCGAGGCGGTGGGACATCCGGACGCGGCCGACCGCCTTCGCGCAGCCCTGGGCGAGGCGACCGGATTCGAGGGGGAAATGCAGGAGGGCGACGCGGTGGCCGCCGCCCTGGACATGGGCGACGAGGCCGCCGCGTTCCGCCTGTTCCAGACCGCCGTCGAGGCCGGCACGCCGCTGGACGGGCCGTTCCGCCTTCTGCGCGTCACCTTCCACAAGTCCTCGGGGGGCCGGAACATGGGGGTCCACCAGATTGAATGGCGGGAGGGCGACCGGCGGGTTCCGGAAACGCCCCTGACCGGCAACGATCAGGCGCCCGCCCCGTTCCGCGCCGATGCGCATCCCAACCCCAGCCAGGCCTGGCGGGGGTTCGAC
>PXDE01000160.1 GCA_003566475.1 PVC group bacterium
AGTTCTGGGGGGATAGTAGTACAGAGGGGACAGAGGTTCGACGAGGGGAAAGGGGGAGCCACAGACGTAGCGCCCAATTCCGATTGGGCGTTTCTGGGGGCCCAGGTCCGCGGGCGTGCGGAAACTCCCACTTGGAAGTGGGAGCTACGGTGGCGTCCATCGCTGACTGGGCGGCTTCCGGGGCCACAGCGCCCCAAGCCCGCGCAGACTCCCACTTGGAAGTGGGAGCTACGGACGTGGCGCCCAGTTCCGACTGGGCGTCTTCCAGGGTCGCCTGCGGTTGAACGTCCCTGGCGATTCCTGCCCGCAAGCTCTTTCCTGGCCCCATGCGCCCCGGACGGCCTACGGCTCGTCGTCGGGGTGCGAGGCTCCCTGCTGCCCCAACCTTGCCCGGATGGCCCGGACCTCCTCCTCGAGCCCGTCCAGCCGCCGGTGCAGGTCGTCGGGGCCGGCGCGGCCTCCTGCCTCCCAGGCATCGAGGCGGCCTTCGGTCACGGTCACCCGGGAGCGCAGATCGCGCAGGTTTGCCTCCAGCGCCACCAGGTCCACCGCCTCCCGGTCTTCGGGCAAGGGAACCGGCTCGGGTACCTCGCCGGGGCCGGGCATCCAGGCCGCCACCTGGGCCACCAAGAGCAGCACTTGGAGCAGGAACAGGATCAGCACCACGGGGCCCGCCCAGGCCACCCACCGGGGCACGGCGGCGCCGTCGGCGGCGGGACGCTTCGGCGGCAGCAGCGGCTGCATGTCCTGGAATTCGATCCGATGCGCCCCCACCTCGATCACGTCCCCGGTCCGCAGCCGGTGCTCATCGATCTCCTGCTTGTTGACCACGGTGCGGTTCAGCGAGCCCAGGTCGCGCACCACGTAGCCCTCCGTCCGCTTCTCGATCACCATATGGTTCCACGACACCCGGTCGTCGCCGGTCAGCACCACGTCAGCACGGGCGTTTCGGCCTACGGCCACCAGCGGCTGGTCCAGGACCACGACGCGGGAGGGGAGGTCCGGGCTCTGGATGGTCAGTCGGATCATGCGCACCTCGACGGGGAAGCTCGCAGGCTACGCCAGGCGCGGGCGCGGCGCAACGCGGATCGGGCGCGGTTTGGCCTTGCCCGCGGGCGGGGGCATGTCGCAACGTTCTCCCTGAACCACACCCGAGGCCCTATGGATTCCGACTCCGTCCCCTCCCTGCAGCCCGAGCGCTGGCTGGAGGAGCATGGCGACTACCTGTTCAACTACGCGGTGTCCCGGGTCCGCGACGCCGCCACCGCCGAGGACATGGTCCAGGAGACCTTCCTGGCCGCGCTGAAGACCGGCGAGCGGTTCTCCGGCCGGTCCTCCGAGCGCACCTGGCTCACCGGCATCCTCAAGCACAAGATTCTCGACTACTTCCGCAAGGCCTCCCGCGAGCAGACCTACGGCGAGCCCCAGGAGGCTGAGAACCTGGAGATCGACGCCTTCTTCGACCGCTGGGGCCGCTGGAAGGCCTCCCCGCCGGACTGGCAGGTGAAGCCCGACCGCGCTTACGAGAACCAGGAGTTCGCCGGCGTGCTCGAATCCTGCCTCAACGCCCTCCGCCCCCGGCTCAAGGCCGCCTTCACCCTCCGCGAGGTCGAGGGCCTGACCACCGAGGAGATCTGTAAGGCGCTCGACATCACCCCGACCAACCTCTGGGTCATGATCACCCGCGCCCGCATGGCCCTTCGCGATTGCCTCACCAAGAACTGGTTCGGAGCCTAGACCCGCGTTGAAATTTGTCGTCCACTGCAAACACGCCGCGCATCTCGCCGCCGAGTCCATGACCCGGCCCCTGACCCGCTGGGAGCGTGTGCAGCTCCGCTGGCACAACTTCATCTGCCCCCCCTGCCACAAAATGGAGACCCAGTTCGGGGTCATCCGGACGGCCATCGACCGCATTGTCCGCGAGCCCGCCCTCAAGACGCGCCTCTCCCCCGAGGCCAAGGAGCGGCTGCGGAACAAGATCGAGGAGGCGGCCAAGGACATCGACGCCCCGCCGGGCCCGCCGCCGGCGTCTCCGTGACGCCCGCCCCGACCCATCACATTGTCGGCGTGGGCGGGGTGGGCATGAGCGCCGTCGCCCACCTGCTCCGGGCCCAGGGGCTCACGGTTACGGGTTCTGACCGCGAGACGGATCGGGGGGGCCTGACGCCATCCCTGGAACGTCTGGTTCGGGCGGGCGTCTACCTGGTTCCCCAGGACGGCTCGGGGATCACGACCTCAACCACGTCGGTCATCGTCAGCACCGCCATCGAGGCCGACAACCCCGACCTTGCAACGGCCACCCGCCTGGGCATCCCGGTCCGGCACCGCTCCGAACCCGTGGCCGACGTCATGGCCGGCCGCCTCTCCGTCGCCGTGGCCGGAACCTCCGGCAAGACCACGGTGACCGGCATGCTGGGCTGGATCCTCGAACAGACCGGTCGCGATCCCCTGGTGGTCAATGGCGGGGCCGTGCTCGCCTGGCGAGCGGACGACCGCATTGGCAATGTCCGCTGGAGCGAGCACGGCCCGGCCGTGATCGAGGCGGACGAGAGCGACCGCTCCTTCCTCCGGTTCCGGCCCGATGTCGCTGTGGTCACCAACCTCTCCGCCGATCATTTCCGAATCGACGAGACTAGGGTCCTGTTCCAGGAGTTTCTCTCCGGCGTCCGGAAGGCCGTGGTCTCGCCGCCCGGTCTGGGCTTGCCCCTCCCCCCCGGCGTCCAAGGTCTGGACGAAACCGTCCAGGGTCTGGACGAACGTTCGGAGTTCCTGTTCCGAGGTCATCTCGTTCGCCTGGCCCTGCCGGGACGCCACAACCGGGAGAACGCGGTCCTGGCGCTGCGGACGGCGGAAGCTCTGGGGGTCGATCCGGCCGACGCGGCGGCCGCCCTGTCCACGTTTAGCGGCATTGAGCGCAGGCTGGAACTCGTCGGCGAGTCGGGTGGCGTCCGGGTGTATGACGACTACGCCCACAACCCGGCCAAGATCGCGGCCTCCCTGCGGGCGCTTCAGGAGCTGACCCCGGCCGTGGGCGCGGTCTGGCGTCCGCACGGATACGGGCCGCTCCGCGCCATGACCGACGAGCTGGCCGAAATCCTGGCCGACGTGCTCCGGGAGGAGGATTCGCTGCTGGTGCTCCCGGTGTACGACGCGGGCGGAACCGCCGACCGGAGCGTCACTCCCGCCCCGCTGGTCGAGCGTCTTCAACAGGCAGGCCGGAACGCCCGCCTCGTGGCCACCCCTGACGAGGCCCGCGACCGTCTGCTCACCTTCGCCCGCCCCGGCCACATCCTGGTCACCATGGGCGCCCGCGACCCCGGTCTTCCCAGCCTCGCGGGGGAACTGGTCAGGCGTTTACGTTCGTAGATGTCTGGTGGTCGCTATGGATGCGGATCCTCGGCACTGTCTACTTCCATCGGGCCCCTGACGAAACCGGCTCCATCCGGTCAATGGAGTGTTCCGGGCCCGCCGCCGGATGCTGTGACCGGTCGCCCAACCGGTCAGATTCGTGTCCGGTCGGATCGTTTTCCGACCGGTTGTCTCCGTGCGGACCGCCCCTTCCCCGCCGTCCAGACCTTGGAACCGGCGCGAATGGCGCTCCGCACCCCCGTAGGTCGGCCATTCCTGGCTGACCTCATGGGGACGAGATGGCATGGCACCGGCCGGATCCGTATTGATTCCTCCGGCCCTTCTGGCCCATGGTTCCGCATCCATCCCCAAGGAGCCGTCGCCCCCATGGCCACTTCCGCGCTTCAAGATCTCCTCGCCACCGCCGCCGCCCACACCCGGCACCAGATCGAGCGCATCGAGTCCCAGCTCGACTTCGCGGAACGGCTGTGCGGACTCCACGCGGAGCAGGCCGAGGCGTGGCGGCCCCTGATCGCCGCCGCCCGGGAGCGGGTGGCCAGGGCCCTGAAGGAACGCGCGCTCGACTCGGTGGCCGACGCGGTCGCCGAGGCAGAGACCATCCTCGCCCCCCTGGCCAAGGCGGCCAAACGGTACACCATCCACCTGGTGGGCCATGCCCACATCGACATGAACTGGATGTGGTCGTGGCCGGAGACCGTGTCGGTGACCGTGGACACCTTCGCCACCGTGCTCCGGCTCATGGAGACCTTCCCTGAGTTCACCTTCTCCCAGAGCCAGGCCAGCACCTACGAGATCGTGGAACGGCTCCGGCCGGACCTGTTCGAGGCCATCCGGGCCCGGGTGGCCGAGGGCCGGTGGGAAGTGCTGGCCAGCCACTGGGTGGAAGGCGACAAGAATATGGCCGGCGGGGAGAGCCTGTGCCGACACCTGCTGCTCACCCGGGCCTATTTCAAAGACCGGTTCGGGCTCCGCCCCAGGGACGTGCCGGTGGACTGGTCGCCCGACACCTTCGGCCATCCCGCCACCATGCCCACCTACCTAGCGCAGGGCGATGTCCGGTACCTCTACCTGCATCGGCCGGGTCACCATTCGCCCGAGAAGCCCGGGGCCTGGTGGTGGGAAGGGCCGGACGGGTCGCGGGTGCTGGTCCGCAATGACATGGCCCTGGGGTACAACGGAATCATCGACCCGCAGACCCTGGGTCCCCGCAGCGCGGAGTTCTGCCAGTTCACCGGGGGGCGGGATTTCATGTTCGTCTACGGGGTCGGCGACCATGGCGGAGGTCCCACCCGCCGCGACATCCTGCGGGCGCTCGACATGGCCGAATGGCCGGTGTTCCCGGCCCTCCGGTTCTCCACCGCCCGGACGTTCTTCGGCCGCCTGGCCAGGGCCGGCGACCGGCTGCCGGTTCTGCGCGGCGAGTTCAACACCGAGTTCTCGGGCTGCTTCACCAGCGAGTCGCTGATCAAGCGGGCCAACCGGCTGGCCGAGAACCGCCTGGCCGACGCCGAGGTGGCCCGCAGCTTCGCCTGGCTGGCCGCGGACCTGTCCTACCCCGCCGACCTGCTGAACGAGGCCTGGAAGGACACCTTGTTCTCCCACTTTCACGACATCCTGCCCGGCTCCGGCGTCCACGACACCCGGACCTACACCCACGGCCTGTTCCAGAAATCCATGGCCACCACCGGCACGCTGGAGACGGAGGCGCTGCGGAGGCTGGCCGCCCTCGTGGACACCCGCGTCGCGAAGGAGGTCGCTCCGCGGGATCTCCCGCCCTCGCACATCACCAGCTCCCTGGGGGCCGGCGTGGGGTTCCGGTCCGCCGAGGGCGAGCTTCCGCACTCGGATCAGAGCGGCGGCGACGGGCCGCGCCCGCTGGTGGTGTTCAACCCCACCGACCGGGAGCGGACGGAGGTGGTCGAAGCCACCCTGTGGGATCATGCCCTGCCCGGCACCAGGCCATTCCTCCACCGCACCTATCGGGTCCGGGGGCCGGAGGGCGACCTCATCTCCGCCCAGCCGGTGCGGCAGGGCCGCTACTGGGGTCACGAATTCCAGACCGTCGCCTTCCCGGTGCAGGTGCCCGCCTTCGGCTACCGGCTCTGCTCGGTGGAGGAGGGAACCGCGGGCGAAGACGCGCCGGCGGCCCGCCAGCTTGGCTGGACCCACCCCTGCAACTACGCACCGCCCGAGCGGAGTCCCGAGGGCCTGGAGAACGACCGCCTGCGGATTGAACTCGCACCGGAGACCGGCGGGATCCGCAGCCTGCTCGACAAGGCCAGCGGGCTCGACCTGATCGGCCCCTGCGGGCCGGCTCGGATCCTCGAGTATGCTGTGGAGCGGCCGCACGGCATGACCGCCTGGAACGCTGATCACACCGGGCCGGCCGAGCACCCGGTGGTGACCGCCATCCGCCGGGAGGGGAACGGTCCTCACCTCGCCGCCATCGCCGTGGACCTCCGGATCCGCGAGTCCAACCTCACGCTGACCTACAGCCTGCGGGGGGACGATCCGCGGCTGCACCTTCAGGTGCAGGGGGTCTGGTTTCAACGCGGGACCAAGGAGACCGGCGTGCCGGTACTCCGGCTGGCCCTGCCGCTCGCGCTCACCGAGGCCCGCACCCGGTCCGAAATCCCGTTCGGGGCGGTCGACCGCGCCTTCCGCGACGGCGAGGAGATGCCGATGCTGCAGTGGACTCAGGTCATGGGGCGTACGGACGATACGGAGGCTGGGATCCTGCTGGCCAACGACGCCAAGCATGGCACCTCCCTCACCGGCAGCACCCTGCGGGTCACCCTGATCCGGTCAAGTTATGACCCCGATATCCTGCCCGAGATTGGACAGCACGACATGCGATTCACCCTGCGTCCGTGGGCTGGCGACCTCCCGGTGGAGACCGCCATCCGCGAAGGAACCGCGCTGAACCGCCCGCTCAAGGTGGTCAGCACCGATGTCCACGCCGGCCCCTGGCCCGCCGCGGCCAGCCTGCTTGAGACCGAACCCACAGCCGCCGTGGTGTGCGGCCTCAAGCGCTCGGAGCATGGCAAGGAGCTGGTGGTCCGTCTGATCAACCCCACGGATCAGCCCCTGAAGGCCCGCCTGCGTCCCGATTCCACCCGGCTGGGCAAGCTGACCCGTGCCCGCCTGCTCGATCTGATGGAGCGGCCGGTCAAGGGCGGCGCCGTCAAGGTCAAGGGCGGCAAGGCGAGCCTGGATCTACCGGCCCGCGGGCTCGCGACGGTGGCGCTGGGGTTCGCGTAGGCTGTTCAGAGACACCATCGCGCCACCATCACGCCAGACGAATGTCCACAAGCAGGTTGCGCCCAAAGGCGGCCTCCATCTCGGATCACGGCCGTTCCGAGGTCAGCCAAAGCGGCGTCGCAGGGGTCGCGGCGGCGCCCTCGGGGTGCGGGAACCACGGTACGTGCCGCAGGCCAGGTGCCGTCCGGGGTTCCATGCCGCCGCAGTCCATGTCGCGGCCCGTCGGCCCGGCGGCCCCCGTTCTGGACTGCGGTGGCATCGGTCAGCGAAGGCCCGGCGTCCACCGCGGGACCTCCCGCCTCACAACCCGCATGGCTACCTCACCCCGCGCGACACCGCCTTGGCTTGCCTGGACCAGGCGTTCGATCCCGAGGAAGACCCGCGCTCTGCTCGGCATTCAACATTCGGAGTTCGACTTCCGACATTTTGCGGTTCCCCGGCGCCCCCCCTCCGAACCGCGAGAATCGATCGCGATAGCGAATGGCGACCGGAACGCACAACCGACTTCAATGTTCGATGTTGGACGTTCGATGTTCCCCGCGCCCCGCGTCTCACCCTTCATCCGGCTGAACCCCGATGCGGCGGGATTCAGCGGCCGCGACTGACCGCTGAACCCTCACTCTTCGGTGCCGCCCTCGCCGCCAGGCGCTTGAAAGGGTTGAGCCCAGTAGGCAGATTTCGGGTATGAAAGCGAAGACATCTGTCACACTGGATCCTGAACTTGTTCAGGGCATCGACCGGAGGGCCGGCGATTTCCGGAGCCGATCCGAGTTCATCGAGGCGGCGGTGGAGCATTATCTTCGTCACCTCGAACGGAGCGAACGGGAGCGCCATGACCTGGAGACCCTGAACCAGAAGGCCGACGCTCTAAACAAGGAAGCCGAGGATGTACTGGCCTACCAGGTGCCGGTGTGAGGCGGGGTGACCTGCTCTGCACGTGCGGCCGCCCCTTCAGGGCGGGTGGGAGGAGGCGACGGTCTGGGGTTTCACCCCAGGCTCCGTTAGGCGGCGGCGCCTTCAGCGCCCGAATGGGTCCGGCTAAGGCGCCTGGGTGACGAGGGCGGTGGCGGTGCGGCCGGCGCTGTCGCGGACGCGGATCCGGTTGAAGCCCGGAATCGTGATAGACCGATACAGGGCCCGTTCCCGGTCCGGCGATCCAAATGGCTCGATGGTTCCCTGCGAGGTGTCCTCAACGGACCAGCTGTATGGAGGGTTCCCGCCGCTCGCCGTTAGCTCCAGCGTGGCCAGGAGGCCCGTGAGGACGGTGTTGCCTGGGGTCACCGTGAAGTCGCCCGGAACCACTTCGGGGTCGTCGGTCTGCACGATATTGGCGGTGGCCCGGTTCCGGGCCTGATCGGTCGCCCGCACGATGTTGATGCCATTGGCGGTGCCGGCCCGGGTGTAGACGACCTTCCGTCCGGAGGTCGGCGCCACCGTGCCCAGATCCTCGTCGCTCACCGTCCAGACCACCGTGCCATCGGAGTCCACGGCCCGGAGGACCACGGAAGTCTCGCCCTCGATGAGGGTGGCCCCGCTGGGTTCGATGCGGATGGTCCCGGAGGCGGTGCCGTCGTCGGTCCGGGGCCGGGTGTCGGAATTGTCGGGACAGGCGCTGGCCCCCAGAGCGAACACCAGCACCCCGGCCATGGCCGCTCGGCCCGCCCATCTTCGGATCGTCTCATTCTCCATGGTCAGGTCTCCCGCTTCAGAACCGGAATCCGATGCTGAGCTCGCCGGCGTAGTCGCTGGAGCCGAAGTACCGGGCCTCCACCTGGAAGGCCCATTCCTCGACAAATCCCATCTCGACCCGGGCCAGGAAGCCGAAATCGCGGTTCTCGCGGAGGTTGGCCTCGCCCTCCCGGCGGCCGTCGATGCGGCTGTAGGCCACGCCGAGGCTCAGGATGGCCCCGGTCGGCTCGTACGGGTACCAGTGGCCGGCCCCCAGGTAGCTCACCAGGTAGCTCACCACCGGGGCCACATGGATCTCCGTCCAGTCGAAATCGCGGTCGTGGTTGGAGGTGCTGTGGGAGAACGAGGCGTCGAGCCCCACCCCCACCGCCCGCTTCTTGCCCACGATGGGGGAATGCTCGATGACGTATTCCGCCACGTTCAGCCGCGTCCGCGCCCCCCAGGAGAAGCCGAACTCGCCATCGGCGTCCCCATGGTCGGCCTCGGCCACGCCCGCATCGAGGGCCACCTCCCAGAACGGGAGCGGGCGCATGCCCACCAGCGCGACCACGCGGGTGGTATCGAAATCGAGGACGTCCCCGCCGTCCCTGGGAGCCACCTCCCGACGGCCGAGCGCCCCGTGCAGGCCGAAGAACCAGCCCTCGGGCTTCATCAGCTCGAACATGGCCGAAGGCGTGGTGGACACCTCCGGGTCGGCCTGGGCGAAGCCCGGTCCGGTAGCGGCCGCCAGGGCCAGCGCGAACAGCAGCAGACGTTTCATGATGGGCACTTTACTCCATTGTCGGTTCGGATAAAGCGTTTTCGTGGAATTCCGGTCGGGCCCGGACCTCGTCGAACAGCCGTTGCCAGTGCCCGGGCACTTCGGGCCACCCGGCCACTCCGACCAATCGCCCGACCTCGGGGATGAGGGCGGCGGCCTCCTCCCGCCGGCCCAGGGCGTGGAACGACCGGATGCTCCGGTAGGTCCGGTCCAGGGCCTCGTCGAGACGGCCGGCCTGTTCGGCCATGGCGGCGGCCCGGCGCTGGGCCCGGGCCTGGTCCTCGTAGCGGTCGAGGCGGTGCCAGGCGTCGGCCTCCCGCACGAAATAGTCGAGGGCGGTCTCGGGGCGGCGGTCCATCTGCTGCCGGTAGCCCAGGATGCGCAGCCGCTCGGCGGCCAGGGCGCCGCGCAGGTTCTCCCGGACCAGAACGTCCGCCTGTTCCTCCAGGCCCGCCCGGTCGGCGGCGGCGAAGGCCAGCTCGGCGAGGATCACCCTGGCCGCCCGCCCCTCGTCGCGGCGTCCCGTCTCCACCGCCCGCCGCGCCGACGCCTCCGCCCGCTCGGCGTCACCGGCCGACCACGCGATCCGGGCCTCGGCCACGTCCAGCGCTCCAACCGGGCCGCCGGCCTCCCGGGCCGCCTGCCGGGCCTCCCCGATCAGCACCAGCGCCGTCTCGCCGTGGCCATAGGCGGCCAGCACCAGGGCCAGGCTGGTGGCGGCGTCGCGGACCGCCACGGGATCGTCGGCCGCCCGGGCCCGCTGCAGGGCGACCCGGTAGAACCGCTCGGCCCGGTCGGGCTGCCCCTCGCGAAAGGCCTTGGCCGCCGCCTGCATGGCCTCGGCCAGGGCGGGATCCCGGGGCGGATCCTCGGTCCGGGGGCTGGCGCATCCGGTCAGGATGGCCAGCCCCAGGGGCGCCCACCGGCGGATCTGCCGTCTCATGGGCGCTCTCCCGGCGGCGGCAGGGCCACTTCGGAGGCCCGCAGGGGGGTGGCGGACGCGGGCTCGGGCATGTACCGGCGAAGCAGCCAGTGCCGCTGCACCCCCTCCAGGAGGATCTCGGCGTCGCGCAGGGTGGCGTGGGTCTGATCCAGCAGGACCGGCACCTGGTCGATCTTGTCGTCCACGCTTCGGGCCATTCCGGGCAGTTGCGCCGTGGTCGCCTTGACGTCCTCGAGGATGCCGCCCACCTGCGCGGCCAGGCCCCGGGCCTCCGCGAGAAGCCCCTCGACCTGGCCGAGGGTGGCCTCCATCCCCTCCGCCATGGCCGGATCCCGGAGCAGCTTGCCCGCCGTGCCCTCGCCCTCGGCCAGACCGGCCAGGATGGTCTCCACGTGGCCGAGGCTCTTCTGGATGGCGCCCTCCGGATCGTTGATGCCCGCCGCGATGCGGCCGATCTCTTGCACCGTGTTCATGACCTCCTCGAGCACCACCGCCGCCGAGGCCGACAGCATGTCGAGGGTCTCCTCGATCTGATCGAGAATCTGGGTGTCCTCGCGGAAAGCGATGAAGGGATCCTCGTCCGAGACCTCGACCCCCGTTCCCGGGGTGATGTCCACATAGACATCGCCGGCCACCCCGGCGATCTTGCGCTTGAGCACGGCCACCGAATCCTGCCGGACGTAGCGGGCGAAGGCGCCCCGGACCCGGAGGTCGGCCACCATCCGGCCCTCCTCGTCCGGCCGGACCTCCCGCACGAACCCGGCCGGCGTGTCCAGGATCCACACCTCGGCGCCCGGCTGCAGGCCGAGCGCCCCCTCGTCACCGAACCGGATCCGCACGGTCATCATGGGCTCGAACCAGCCCTGGAGGCGGCCGGCCACCACGGTGGCCGCCACCAGACCGGCCAGGGCCAGCAGGACGAACAGACCGGCCAGCTCGCTGGCATGGCGGAACTTGAATGGCTTCTCGTCGGTCATGGAGGGACAGGTCCGGGTTCGGGCCAGTTAACCACAGTCAGGTCTTCGATGCCATCCCGAGCCGCCGGCGGCACCTCCGGCTCGATCCAGAGCACGCCCATCCCCTGGCGACGGACCCGGTCCATCTCGGCGACGAGGGCGGCGAGCGCGTCCGGATCGTCCTCGCCGGCGGCCACCCGGTCCGCGAGCAGAACGTCCGGCGCGGCGAGCAGGGCCCGCACCCAGGCCAGCCGGCGCAACGCGATCTCCGAGGCCCAGGCCGGCCGCCCCCGGTCCACCCCGGGAAGGCCGAACTGCCGGGCCAGGCGGTCGGCGATCCCCCTCGCCTCCTCCTCCGTCCGGCGGCGGGTGGCCCGCGCGGGGAGGATCACGTTCTCGTCGAGGTCCAGATTCGACACCCATCCCGCCCGGTCCGGGGCGGGAATCCAGCCCAGGCTTCCGCGGGCCTGGGCCTGCTCGAACCCCGAGCGCTCGTTCCAGGTCCGGCCGAGGTAGCGGACCTCGCCGGCGAACGGCTCGTCCAATCCCTGGACGATTCCGTCCAATCCCTGGACGGCGGCCTCCTGCCGCCCGAACGCGAGCAGCACCACCTCGCGGGGACGCACCACCAGCGACAGGGGCTCGCTCCGGGCGTCCCGGCGGACCTCGCTCAGCTCCAGAACCGGCGTGCTCGCGTTCATCGGTAGGTCATGATGCTGGCCACCAGGATCACCACGAACAGGGCCGCCACCGAGCGCATCACCCCGCGGGTGGCGGCCTGGGGCACCTCGGTGGCCGCCCCGCGGACGGACAGGCCCTCGCGGGCGCAGATCACCGCGATGAGCATGCCCGGCAGCAGCAGCTTGGCCACCAGATTGATGAGATCGGTGGGGGTGACGGCCGCGAACAGGTTGCGGGTGAACAGCATGGCCTGCGCCCCCTGCCCTCGCAGGAAGGTCCCCACCAGGGTGGCGCTGGCGAAGGTCACCACCACGAACAGCACGCCCAGGCCGAGCATGGACAGGGCCATCCCCACCGCGCGGGGAATCACCAGATACAGAAAGGGGTCCACCCCGCTCCCCTCGAGCAGACGGACCTCCCCCCGGATCTTCATGGTGGCCAGCTCGGTGGCGATGGCGTTGCCACTGCGCCCGATCACGATGAAGTTGGTGAGCAGCGGCCCCAGCTCGCGCACGATGAGGGTCACCAGCACGGGGCCGAGCAGGTCCGACCTCCCGAACCGCATGAGCATGGCCCAGGTCTGGAGGACCACCGCGATTCCGATGATGACGCCCAGCCCGCCGACGAACCGCATGGCCTCGATGCCGGTGAACAGAATCTGCCGGGCCAGCACGGCCCGCACCGGAGCCGACCAGGTCCGGGGGCGCAGGCCTTCGCGGACCACCGCCCAGGAGATGCCGAGGATGGCCAGCGACCGCCGCAGCCAGCCCAGAAGGGGCGCACCGATCCGGCCCAGGAGACTCATGCCTGCCGACTCCGGGGACTCACCCCGCCCCCGGCTCCGCCACCGCCGGGTCATAGTCCTCCGGCGGCAGATAGCCCAGCAGGCGGATCACGGTGGCGGCCAGGCTGCTGATGCCCGGGGTCTCGACGCCGGTCAGCCGGACCTTGGCCTGGTCGAGCGGATCGTAGATGTGGCAGGGCACGGGATTGAGCGAATGGGCGGTCTTGGCCTGAGGCGCCCCGGTCTTGGGGTCGCGCTTGGGCTTCCCGGTCTTCCGGTCGATCTCCAGCATCTCATCCGCGTTGCCGTGGTCGGCGGTGGCGATGAGGATCCCCCCCGCCTCCTTCACCCCGCGCATGAGCCGGCCCAGCGAGAGGTCGGTCGCCTCCACCGCGATCTCCGTGGCCAGCAGATCCCCGGTGTGCCCCACCATGTCGCCGTTGGGATAGTTGATGCGGATGAACCGGTGCTTCCCCTCGGCCAGGGCCTTGAGCACCACGTCGGTGATCTCCGCCGCCTTCATCCAGGGCCGCTGGTCGAAGGAGAGCCGGTCGGAGGGGATCTCGACATAGTCCTCGAGGTCGGGGGCGAACTTCCCGGTGCGGTTCCCGTTGAAGAAGTACGTCACGTGCCCGTACTTCTGCGTCTCGCTGACCGCGAGCTGGCGGAGCCCGGCCCGGGCCAGATACTCGCCTAGAGTGCGGCTGATGGCGGGGGGGGAGACCAGATAGCGGGCGGGGATCTTCAGGTCGCCATCGTACTGCATCATGCCCGCGAACTTCACCTGGGGGCGGGCACCCCGGTCGAACTTGTCGAAATCGTCCTGCTCGAAGGCCCGGCAGGTCTCCATGGCCCGGTCGCCGCGGAAGTTGAAGAAGATCACCGCGTCGCCGTCCTCGATCGGCCCCACCGGCTTCCCGTCCTCGGCGATCACAAAGCCGGGAAGATCCTGGTCGATGACGCCCGGCCGCGCCTCGCGGGCCGCCTCGATGGCGGCCCGGGCGGACGGGAACGCCGGCCCCTCCCCGCGCACCTGAAGCTGCCAGCCCCGCTCCACCATGGCCCAGTCGGCCTCGTAGCGGTCCATGGTCACCACCATGCGGCCGCCTCCCGAGGCGATCCGGTAGTCGCGGTCGGAGGCCTGGCTGATCTCCGCCAGAACCTCCTCCAGCCGGTCCACGTACTCCAGCGCCGAGGTCGGGGGGACGTCGCGGCCGTCGAGGAGGATGTGAATCCGGGCCCGGGCCACCCCTTCGTCCGAGGCCCGGCGGAGCATGGCCAGCAGATGCGCGATGTCGCTGTGGACGTTGCCGTCGGACAGCAGCCCGATGCAATGGAGCGTGCCCTCCTCCTCCCGGCAGGCCAGGATCAGATCCTGCCAGACCTCACCTGCGAACAGCCGCCCGCTCTCGATGGCCTCCCGGACCAGGCGGGCGCCCTGGGCGAACACCCGCCCCGCCCCGATCGCGTTGTGGCCGACCTCGCTATTGCCCATGTCCTCGTCGGAGGGCTGCCCCACCGCCGTGCCATGGGCCTTGAGGGTCAGATACGGGCAGTTCGCCTTCATCCCGTCCAGGTGAGGCGTGCTGGCCCGGGCCACCATGTCGCCCTCGGGATGGACACCGACGCCCACGCCGTCCATGATGGCCAGGACCACGGGGCCCCGGGGACCGGAGAAGGAAGGATTGGTTTTGAGCTTTTCCATGAATGCCGGGATTCCCTATGGTTGGGGCTACACAGGTTTTGTGAATCCGCGATCTTACACTGGGAGGGACGGGCGGCGGCAAGCATGGATCGTCGGTCGGCTTCCCTTTTGACCCCCGCCCTCCGCCGATGGATAGTTTGCGTATGCCCCCCATGACCGCCCGCTCCCCCGTGCCGGATCTCGACGGACGCCTGGCCGCCGTGCGGGCGCTGATGGCCTCGACCCTCGAGGCCACCCCGCTCCGGAAGATCGTCGAGGACACCGGTTCCCTCCTGGGCGCCGGGAAGATGCTGCGCTCGCGGATGGTCTTCCGCCTTGGCGACGCCACCGGCGTCCCCGAGGCCACGCTCGCCCACGCCGCCGCCGCCGTGGAGATGATCCACGGGGCCAGCCTGCTTCACGACGACGTGATCGACGGCGGGTACCTCCGGCGCAACCAGGCCACCTTCTGGGTCGACCGGGGCGTGCCCGGGGCGATCCTGCTGGGGGATCTCATGCTGTTCCGCGCCCTCGAGGTGCTGGGCCGGGTCGAGGACGGTCGGCTGGTGCGGGACCTGATCCTGCTTACGGGCGACGTGTGCGAGGCCGAGGCCGAGCAGGAGCTGGTGCTGCGGGGCCAGCCTCCCACCTGGGACAATTGCGTGAACATCGCCCGAAGGAAGACCGGGGCCCTATTCGCCTTCGCGGGCCTGGCTGCGGCGGGTTCCGACGAGGCCCTGCGCGAGGCCCTGCGGGAGGCCGGGTTTCTGGCCGGCACCGCCTACCAGCTTTCCGACGATCTGCTCGACGCCTCGGGCAATCTCCGGGTCGCCGGCAAGACCCTGGGCACCGATGAGAAGCGCCGCAAGACCACGGCGGTCACCGCCGCCCGGGCCAGCCCCGTCCACGCCGACCGGGCCATCGTCGAGATGTGCGAGGATGCCGAGGCCCGGCTCGACGCCTGGCCGGTCGTGCGGGAGGCCTGGACCGACTGGGCCCGCGCCGAACTCCACCCCGCCCTCGAACGCAACGCGGGGCTGCCGCTGTTCTAGGCTGGGGCACGAATCAAGGAGCGACCGTGAACGCGCCACGCGGGACCAGCGAGGCCCGGATACCTTACGTGCACGCAGGCACCCTCACGGAAGCCCCGCGTCTCGCCCTTCATCCGACAGAAGCCTGCCGCCCGCGCCCCCCAATACTCGGAGACACACTGCCGAAGTCCTGTGGTCAAGACGTTGGCCTACAAGAGCATACGGCCGAACGGGCGCGGACCCAGTAGTCCGCTGTCTGTGACAGCGGACCGCGCATGGAACGAGCCTACCAAGGACGAAGAGAAGCCAACGTCCAGCCTTCCTCCGGCCAGGCACTGGACATACGCCCTCGCTGTCACAGACAGCGAGGTACTGGCATGCACCCCGCATCGCGCCAGCCGTCTCACCCTTCATCCGGCTGGCCCACCAGTTCAGCGGCCTGCACTGCCATACGACCCCGAAGGGGTCACAGCCTGGCCATCGGATCAGGCAGGCCGTCGCTGCCTCCGCCGAATGGCCAGGACGCCCGCCAGGCCGGCCAGCACCAGGGCCGCCGAGCCCGGCTCGGGGATGACTGCGGCCGGGGGAAGGTCCTGGACAATACCCGAAAGCTCCCAGTTCCCGCTGGTGGTCACGTTGTGGACCAGCATCACCCCGGAAATGTCCCACAACGGGGCGAACGTGTTGTCGATGACCCAGGACAGCGGCCCGTCACCCACGTTCGAACTGCCGGTGTAGGTGGCCAGGGTGAAGGTCATCCCCGTCGGATCAAGCCCGTCCACGTCATGCAGCCACAGGGTGTTCGACATCGAGTCCACGAAGTTGAAGTCGCCGAACACGTCGATCGCACTCGCCCCGTCGTTGCCGTAGGCGAAGTGGAAGTCGATCCCGTCCTGGAAGGTCAGGGTGCGGTCCGTGACACCGTCGCCGATGGTCAGGGCCGAGCCCATGCCCGGCGCGACCGCCCCGCCGCTCTGGACGGTCACCGGCCGATAGATGTCCCCGGTGCCGGCCAGGGTCGCGCCGGACTCCACCGTGACCGCGCTGCCCGTGTTCTGGAGAACGCCCGTTACCTTGAGCGTTCCGCCCGCGACCGTGGTCGTGCCCCGGTACACGTTGTCGGCATTGGATAGCTCGAGTTCGCCGCCCCCCGCCTTGATCAGCGAGGCGAAATTGCTCCCCCCGCTGCCGTCCCCCTTGATAACCCGGGCGCTGATCTCCGCGGAGGATCCCGCCGCGACGTCCAGCGTGACCAGCCGCGAGGGAGTGCTGGTGTTACCGATCCAGAACTCGACCCCGCCGAACGTGGTCTTGCCGGTGTTGGTGATGAACAAGGTCTGGTTGAGTCCGCTTTCCGTCTCGAACCGGAATCCGCCGGCGAAGGTGAGGTCGTCCGACCCCGGAATCGTCGTCGACTGGAAAGCCTGAGAACCCGATTCCGACAGCAGCCTGAACAACGGGGTCACGACGGTAGGGCCGACATGCGCCAGTTGGGTTCCCGCATTCGTCTGCCATCCGATGGCCCCGCTGGACAGCGTCATGCCGTCCCGGACCTCAAGCGTCCCTCCGGCGTGGAAGATGCCGTTGCCGCCTGACGGCTGGACGTTGATCGCCCCCCCGACCGCCAACGTTCCGGTGAATGTCGGGTCAGTTGTGACTATGTTTGTCCCGGTCCCGGATTGGCTCAGCGAATACCCATTCAGAAAGATCGTTCCATCGCCCCTGGCGATAAAATTGCGCGTCTGCGACGGACCGGGATCGACGAGCAGCCCGCCGTTCAGGTTTAGGGTTCCGCCGTTCACCTCGAACACCCGCGGGCCGTTGTGGAGGTTGGTGACCAGCGAGTCCAGGTTCAGCGTGGCGCCCCCCCCCAATGTGAATACGGAGGTATGCGTTCCGCCCCCTCCGGAGCCCATGAGGATCGCCGGGGCGACCGAGGTCGTCCCTCCGCCCGTGATCCGGAACAGGGTGTTGCCCACCCCTCCGACCGTCGACCGGTTCATGCGCAGGGTGCGGCTGCCGTCTTGGGTGATGGAGTAGTCGCCCTGGGGGTTGTCGATGTCCAGAGCCCCGATACTGAAATCGCCTGCCAGCTCCGGATCGACAGGTGTGGCGATGCTCGGAAAGGACGCGATGTCATTCGTGCCGCTTCCAGTTCCGGACGCCCCGGGAACCGCATTCCCCACCCAGTTGCCTGGGGTCCCCCAGTCGCTACCCGCGTTGGCCCAGGTCTGGTCCGCCGCCTTCACCCCGGTTGCCGTCACCAGTCCCAGCAGGGCCAGCACTCCCAAAGCCGCACGTTCGATTCGTCGGGTCGTCATCTGCATTTCCTCCAGATCGCCCCGGGGCAAGGCCGCCGGGCCATTTCCGTTCGATTCCAGCCACTATGGTACCCAGGCCAACAGAATCGGTCTATCCGCTCACGCGCAAATATGTTTCAATCTGACGCAATGACGCGACCCATCCCAGATTCGCCTCGGGTGGCGGTTTTCGTGCAGCCCGACCAGGCCCATTCGCGGGCGACATTGGGCGGGCTCGCCGCCTTTTCCCGGGAACGCCCGGGATGGCGGTTCAGCCTTGTGACCAGTCCCGCCCAGTGGGCGGTGGCCCTTCGGGAGGCCGATGCGGCGATCGGCCACATCACCGACCCCGCGCTGATCAGCGCTATCCGCCGCCGTCGGCTGTCGGCGGTCAACCTTTCCTCCAGCGCCCATCCCACCGGCCTGGGCTCCGTCCATTCCGACGAGGCTACGGTCGGCCGGGTCGCCGCCGACCATGTCCGTGACCGGGGGTTCCGCCATGCGGCCGCCGTGGGTTTGGACGGGCCACGGTTCGCTCCCATCCGGGTAGCCGGGTTCCAGGACGGATTCGGGGAAGACCCCAACGGAATGCCGATCCCGGTCTGGCACCTCGACTCCTCCGCCCTTCCCCATCCCGATCCCGACCCTCGGCTGGTTCAGTTCCTAAGAGATCTTCCCACGCCCTGCGCGGTATTTGGCGTCACCGACTGGGTGGCCCGCCATGTGGTGTTGGCCGCCCGCCGGGCGGGTCGGGCCGTGCCCGACGACCTGGCCGTGCTCGGGGTGGACAATGACACCATGGTCTGCGAGTTCTGCGATCCGCCTCTGTCCAGCGTATGCCAGGACCCGGAGAGAATCGGACGGGAAGGCTGCCGCCTGCTGGCCCGACTGCTCGACGGACAGCCGGTTCCGGATGCGGCGGTCCTCATCCCGCCCCGGGGTGTGGTGTTCCGACGGTCTACCGATGTACTGGCCGTGGGCGATCCCCTGGTCTCGGATGCACTTCGCCTGGTCCGGGAGGCCCGGGGTCGGATCTCGCCATCCGAGGTGTTCACCCGCATCCCCCTGTCCCGCCGGATGCTCGAGATCCGGTTCAAGGCCGCCCTCGGGCGCACCCTTCAGGAGGAGATCTGGCGGCAGCGCACGGCCGAGATCGTCCGTCTGCTCGAAGAGACCGACCGCACCATCGCGGACATCGCCGAAGCGACCGGCTTCGCCACGGTCTCCTATCTCACCACCTTCCTGAAGAAGCGCACCGGCACCACCCCCGCCGCCCGCCGCCGCACCGCCCGCCGCCTTCCCTGACCGTCCCCCGCACGCCACCCTACCCCCAGATCCCATCCGCGCGGTGTGACTGTCCGACCGGACGTTCACACATCCGGCAGCCGGATGTGCGCGGTGTGCCTGTCCGGCCGGACAGTCACACATCCAGCGCCGCGAGGTCGCCATGGGTAAATCCGTCCAGATCTTCGCACCTCCGACTCTGTGCAGATTCATCCACTCCGCCAGGGGGCGGCATGCGCGGCCAACCCCGCACAGCCATGGGTTGAACTCCCGCGTTGCCTTCAACGCGGCCAAACGGTTGAATGCAGATCGAAACGTCTCGCCCACCTGCCTGCACGTCAGGGGCCACCAGGCACGTGCCCTACCCCAGGAGGATCTCCGCATGGAAGAGCTGAAGCGATGGAGCCGGTTCTCGCGCATCTGCCCCCGCATCGTGGCCCGGCGCTGCGGAAGCACACTTGCCTACTTCCTCTCCGAGTTCGGGGCCCGAGCCTTCGCCCCCGGCCTGGAATCCGCCTGGCGTCCCGCCTACAGCAGGCGCAGGACCTATGAGGATGCTCGGGATCGGCTCCTCGAAGCTGGCATCGTGGGGGAGATCACCCGGAAGGGGGAGATCGTGCTGGAACTAACCGACCG
>PXDE01000558.1 GCA_003566475.1 PVC group bacterium
AACGCGGTGAAGGTGGGCGACCGCCTGTACCCGTGCCCCGCCTGCGCCCGGCTCATGTACTGGCCCGAGGTCAAGTTCCGGGGCATCGGACGGCGGGTGATGCGCGGCGAGCCCCCGAAGACGGGCCTGGAGCGCTTCTCCTCGCCTCCGCTGATGGTGCCCGACCTCGAGGGCGCCACCGGGGAGGACGTGGTGACCGAGCTCTGCCATGTGCTCGAGGACCACGGGTTTGTCGAGAACGGCCTGCTCATCGCCCGCGAGGCCATGAAGCGGGAGGCGGTCTGTTCCACCGCCGTGGGGGGCGGGGTCGCCTTTCCGCATGTTCGCGGGGTCGAGGGCGGCGGGCTCACCCTGGCCGTGGGCATCCACCACAAGGGGGTCCGCTTCGGCGCCCCGTCGCGGCAGCTCACCCGGCTGTTCTTCTTCATGGTGATCCCGACCGCCGCCAGCAGCTTCTACCTCTCGCTTCTGGCCGGGCTCTCCCAGACCCTGGCCAACAAGGAGAAGCGGGACAAGGTGCTGGCCTGCAACACCTCGGCCGAGCTGTGGAAGACCCTGATGCGCATGACCCGGGCCACCATCAAGTGACGTTTCCGCGTCGGCCGGGCCTGGGCCGGCTCAGCCGGCGATGAGCTTGAGGGCGGCGGCGGCGGACAGCGACAGGATCAGCACGTAAAAGACCTTCTGGGGGATCCGGGGCAGCACCGCCCGGCCGATGAAGGCCCCCAGGACGATGATGGGGGCCACGGTCAGGTTGAAGCGCAGGCTGTCCCGCGTGATCATGTCCTGCCACACGAAGATCGGGATCTTGCTGCAGTTGGTGAGCAGGAAGAACCAGGCATTGGTGCCCATGAAGGCGTGCTTCCCGAGGCCGTTGGCCATCAGGTAGATGTTCATCACCGGCCCGGCCACATTGCCCATGGTGGTGCCGAAGCCGGTGGCCAGGCCGGTGCCCTGCACGAACAGGGGGTGCGAGGGCAGGTGGTGCCAGCCGGAGAACCGGCGCCTGACCTCGAGAGCCACCATGGCCAGCACCAGCACGCCGAGGAGCACGCCGAGCTGCCGATTGTCGATCCGGTTCAGCACCACGGCGGCCACGGCGATCCCCGCCGCCACCGCGGGCACGAGGGGAAACAGCCGCCGCCATTCGGCGTGACGCCGGTACCAGGCCACGGCGAACACATCCCCGGTGATCAGCATGGGCAGCAGCACGCCCACCGAGGCCCGCTCCCCGAACACGATGGCCAGCAGCGGCACGATGAGGATCCCCAGGCCCGGCAGCCCGGTCTTCGAGAACCCCACCAGAAGCGCGGCCAGACACCCCACGGCCCATTGGGTAGGGGTCATGGGTGCCTGGGCTCCGGGAATCTTGCCGCAATCAGGAATCGAACATGCGCCATCTCCACATACTGCACGGGGAGGGGGCGCCGGGGAAGCCGGATTGGATGAGTGGATGGGTGGATGGGTGGATGGGGGAAGAGTTGATCGCGGTAAGCCGTTGGTCCGCGCAAGCATATGATCGAATGGCCGCGGAGCCAGTAGTCCGCTGTTCCCGCCCTGCGGGACGGACAGCACGTGGAGCGAGCCTGATCCGGAGGAACCATGGCCGTCGGCCTTACCTTCCACCCGTCAGGCACTGTGCACGCGCCCTCGTCCCGCCCCGCGGGAACAGCGAGGTACTGGCATGTATCCCGCATCCCGTATCGCGTATCCCGCATCGCCCTGCCGGTTCCGCTTGCGTCAAGGGGGGATGTGCGGCCATCCTCCGCCCGTGTGCCCGCACCCATCCAACCCGAGGACATGAGACGCCATGGAGCCGATGCTGTCGCAGATCGATGCCGCCCCGCCCGATCCCATTCTGGGCCTGACCGAGGCCTTTCGTCAGGATCCCGCTCCGGACAAGATCAACCTCGGGGTCGGGGTCTATGTCGACGACCAGGGGCGCACGCCGGTGCTGGCCTCGGTCAAGGAGGCGGAGGCCCGGATGCTCGAGTCGGAAACCACCAAGTCCTACCTGCCCATCTCCGGACAGCCCGCCTACGGCAAGGCGGTTCAGGACCTGATCCTGGGCCCCGACTCCGCCGTGGCCGCCGCCGGCCGGGCGGCGACCGCCCATACGCCGGGGGGGACGGGGGCGCTGCGGGTGGGGGGCGACCTTCTCCGGGCGTTCTTTCCCGGGGCCACGGTCTGGGTCAGCACTCCCACCTGGGCCAACCACCCCGGCGTCTTCGCCGCCGCCGGGCTGGCCCGCCGGAGCTATCCCTACTACGACCCCGCCACGCGCGGCCTGGACTTCCCGGCCATGCTGGCCGCGCTGCGCGATGTCCCGGCCGGGGATGTGGTTCTCCTGCACGCGTGCTGCCACAACCCCACCGGCGTGGACCTCGCGGCCGACCAGTGGGCGGAGGTGGCGGCGGCGGCCGTGGACCGGGGATGGCTGCCCTTCATCGACTTCGCCTACCAGGGGTTCGGCGACAGCGTCGAAGCGGACCGGGCGTGCATCCAACCCCTGCTCGACGCGGTCCCGGAAGCGCTCATCGCCAGCTCGTTCTCCAAGAACTTCGGGCTGTACCGGGAGCGGACCGGCGCCCTCACCGTGATCGGCGGCGACGCCGAGGCCGCCCGGCGGACCCTCAGCCAGGTGAAGCGCGTGGTGCGGACGAACTACAGCAATCCGCCCGCGCATGGCGGTCTGATCGTGGAAACCATCCTGGCCGACGCCGATCTGACCGCGCAATGGCGGAAGGAACTGGAGGGCATGCAGGCCCGGATCGCCGGGGTGCGGGCCCAGTTCGTGGAGGCCATGGCCCGGCGGGCGCCCGAGGCCGACTTCGAGTTCATCCGGCGTCAGCGCGGGATGTTCTCGTTCAGCGGGCTCAGCGACGCCCAGGTGGACTGGCTTCGCGAGGAGCGGCACATCTATATCGTGAAGGGGGGACGGATCAATGTGGCCGGGATCACCTCCGACAATCTGGACGCGCTGGCCGATGCGGTGGCCGAGGCCCTGCAGCGCGGATGAGGGTGGCCGGCCCAGGGATTGGACGCCGGCGTCCAGGCCCGGGACGGGCCGGATGATGCTGGAATCCCACGAATACGACCCGAAATCGCGCCAGTACCGCCGCCGTCGTGGGGACGGCCCGGACCGGCGGCGGCGGGAGGAGGTCGAGGAGCCCGGAATCTATGCGCCTCCGCCCCAGGCGGACTTCTGGCGGCGTTCCCTGCCCCGGAAGGCACGCCGGTGGTCCATCGACCGCTGGCTGTTCCTGGCCAGTCTGCCCATCCTGGTGATCGTGCTCCTGATCTGGCTGTGGATGCTGTGGGGGATGCGGTGATGAGACGGTGGCTGGCCGTCGGGGTCGTCCTCGCCGCCGTCGGGTGCAACTACCGGCCGCCCTCGCCGGCCCGGCCGGAATCGTCCTGGCCGGAACCGGGGCCGGAGGACATCCACGTGGACTTCGGGGCCGACGGGGAGTTCACCGCCCGCCTCGACCTGGAGACCGCCTGGGCCATGCGCACCCAGAGCCGGGGGAGGTACTACCGGTGGATGAACGGGATCGAGGCCGACCTGGTCCTGGAGCTGCCCGAGCCCCGCGACGTTCGCCTCTTCATCCGAGCCTCCCCCCTGTGGAGCGACTGGCGGCAGCAGACCCTGGCCGTGTACGTGAACAACCGGCACGTGGCGGACTGGGTGATGGCCGACCACGCCGACCCCATGGTGTACGAGGCCCGGCTGCCCGCGCGGAGGCTGGTCGAAGGGGACAACCGGTTCACCCTCCGCGCGGGCTACGTCGCGCCCGCGCCGGGCCCCGACCCCCGCCACCTGTCCGTGTGCATGTTCGACCTGCTCCTGCGGCCGGAGGACGGGCCGTGAGCGTCCCCGGCCACCTCGGCATCATCGCGGGCCGCGGCGACTATCCGCTGCGGCTGGCCGAGTCGGCCCGCGAGCAGGGGGTGGGGAGGATCACCGTGCTGGCCTTCCGGCGGGAGACCGATCCTGCGGTAGCCCGCTGGGCCGACGAGGTGGTGTGGTTCCGCCTGGGCAAGCTCCAGCCCCTCCTCGACGCGATCCGGAGCCGCGGCATTCCCGAGGTGGTGATGGCCGGCCAGATCCGGCCCTCGGCCCTGTTCACGGTCCTTCCCGATCCGGCCATGCGGGCGCTGCTCCGGCGGCTGCGGGCCCGCAATGCCGAGACCATCTTCGGGGCGGTGGCCCAGGAACTGGCCACGGCCGGGGCCGCGCTGCGTCCGGCCAGCCTGTTCATGGAGAAGTGGATGCCGGGACCGGGGCAGATCACGCCGGAGTCGCCGACGCCCGAGCAATGGGAGGACATCCGGCTGGGCTGGACAGTGGCCCGGGCCAACAGCAATCTGGACGTGGGGCAGACGGTGGTGGTGAAGGAAGGCACGGTGCTGGCCGTGGAGGCGTTCGAGGGCACCGACAAGGCCATCCGAAGAGCGGGCCGGACCGGCGGCCCGGGGGCGGTGATCGTCAAGGTGGCCAAGGACGGGCACGACATGCGGTTCGACATCCCGGTGGTGGGGGAGCGGACGCTGGCCAGCGCCCGCAAGGCCCGGGCCGCCGTGCTCGCCTTCGAGGCCGGGCGCACCATCGTGCTCGACCCCGACCGGCTGGCCGCCCAGGCCGCGCGCCAGGGACTGAACCTACTGGGGCTCGACCCCGCGGAGATGAACCATGACTGAGACGACCGGTGGATTGCGGGTGGGCGTGTTCGGAACCGGTGCCCTGGGGCAGCACCATGCGCGGGTCTACGCGCACCTGGACGGCGTGCGGCTGGTCGGCGTGTTCGACGCCG
>PXDE01000280.1 GCA_003566475.1 PVC group bacterium
ACGCTGGCGCTACGAGGGGGTAAAGGACTTCCCGGTCTTGTACCTGGTGGCGGACCACGGAGCGGTGGTGGCCAGCAGCCACCTGTATCAGCTACGCCAGGAAGAGATGGCCGCGGACAATCTCCTGGTCTCGCTGGACGCGGCCACCGGAAGGGAGCATTTCCGCCGCGCGGGACGGGAGGGCTTTCAGGATGCCCCGAACGTGGCCGGCCGGCGGGGCGGCCTGAGCGTGCTGGACGACAGGATCGTGTGGCTTGGTTCCGCAAGCATGACGATCTTTGAAGTCCGCACGGGCCGGGTTCTG
Source organism: PVC group bacterium (assembly GCA_003566475.1). Classification (GTDB taxonomy): domain Bacteria; phylum Verrucomicrobiota; class Kiritimatiellia; order SS1-B-03-39; family PXDE01; genus PXDE01. The sequence continues at coordinate 305 of PXDE01000280.1, forward strand.
GAGGGAAGCGTGGACGTGCTGTCCCCGGTGGGCGGAACCCACACGGTGTACACCAGCAACACTCCCCGATGGCTCATCGGACGAGATGGAAACTTCGTCTCCTACGACGGCAGCGTCCGGGATTCCACGGTCCCCACTGTCTCCAAGCGGGACTATGCCGCGTTTGCCAAGCCCGCGAACCATATGTTCTATCTGCAACCCGGCTTCTTGCAGGGGGCGGGTCTCGACATCGTCGCCGGCGACATGCTCGCGTTTGCCCGGGAAGAGCACGTTCCGGATGTCCTCCCGGACGACCGGCGATTGTCGGTTGACGGCCGGGCCGAGGGCGTGCGCGAGGCGGAGCCCGCCGACTGGCCCACCTTCCGGGGCGATTTCGCCCGCCGGGGCTGGCGACCCGCCGATGGTCCCGCGAACCTCGAAAACGCCTGGGCCACCCGGATCGATCTCGCCGGCCCCAGGGGGGAGATCCCCCTGCGCTGGACCTTGAACTCCCGCCGTCCGGGGCCGCTCACCGCCCCAGTGGCCGACGGACGCCGCGTGCTGGTCGCGCTGCCGGATCTGCACCAGGTGGTCTGCCTCGATCTGGTCGACGGCGGAGTGCGCTGGAGCACCCGGCTGGGCGGCCCCATGATCGCCCCGCCCACCCTGGCCGGAGACGTGGCCTTCGTGGGCGCCTACGACGGCACGGTCACGGCCCTCAACCTGGAAGACGGCGCGGTCATCTGGACCTTCCTCGCCGCCCCCTACGAGCGCTACATCAACGCGCACCAGCAGATGGAAAGCTCCCATCCGGTGGTCTCCAGCCCGGTGCTGCTCGGCGGAACCCTCTACGTCAGCGCGGGACGTCACAGCCACGTTGACCACGGCGTCTTCGTCTGGGCCCTGGACCCAGGCACGGGCGAGATCAGGGCCCGGCAGACCCTGAGCGGAGACCGCATCCGCGCGGGCAACGCCCTGCTTCAGGTGGTTGGCGACCAGGTACGCATCAGCCGTGTCGCCCTGGATGCGGGAACGCTGGAGATCGTCGAGGCCAACGACGCTCCCTTTGTGTTTCCTCACGGGGCCGGCCACCACGGCGGCATGGGCTGGATCGGCCCCGCCCACCTCTGGTCGGGCATGCGCATGGTCGGCCGTGAGGGCAGGCAGGATTTGGGGAGCAGCCCGGTGATTCTGACCGACGACCACTTCGCCGTGTTCCAGGATGCGGGCCATTCCAGAAGGCCCGTCCTCTATCGGGAGTTCTCCCCGGAGCGATTCGAGCGAGGCACCGAGCCCACCCGCGAGGTGGAGATGCAGCGGGGGGATTACGGGCTCAGAGACCTGTACGTGAAGTTCGCCGGGGCCGGCCGCTACCGTTACGCGGCCAGCCGTCGCAACCGCGACCTGGCCGTAGCCGTCTGGGACGCGGCGGAGGCGACGCCCGAGTGGTCCCTGGCCACCATCGACCTCCTCAACAACCGGGAGACCATCATCCCCGACGGCATCGCCATCGCCCACGGGCACGTGATCATCACCACCACCGAGGGCCGGGTGCTGGCCTTCCGGGCGGCGGAATGAGGACCGCGGGCTTGGGGCAGGCCGCCGAGGTGTCGGCCCGTCGCGACGCTCGAGGCGAACCATCGGCCACCTTCCAGAAGGTCAACCGGCTGCCGCCGCGCATCACCGGCCCCGACCCGCGGGAATTTCCGCCGGCACGGGTGGGCGAGCCCTACACCGTCCGTTTCCTCAGCGATGGCGGACCGGATGTGGTCTGGGGCATCCATGGAGGAGCCAGGCAGCCCTGAGCAGGAACCGACGCCCCATGCGCCATGATCGCCCCGTCTCGGCGACTGACAGGAGAGACGTTGGAGAGGCTTCCCGTAGCTGAATCCGCCAAGGATTCAGATGACGCAGGGAACGTCGCCGGGAACGTGCCTGCGGAGGCGCTTCGCGCCGCTCCAGGCTCGTGCCCGGGGTCGGCCAAACGCTCGGCGCGTTCGGCTACGGGCTTGGCGCCCGACCCGACTCGTTCCCGCCTTCGGCCACGCCCTTGGCGGGCGTAGCTACGGGCTTCGCGCCGGCCTAGCCGTCGATCACGATGCCGCTGAGGTCGGGCGAGGGCGGGGTCCTGGGGTCCATGGCCCTGAGGGTGTCGCGGAGCACGGTGGCCACGAGGTGGTCGCGGAACCACTTGCGGTTGGCAGGGACCACGTACCAGGGGGCGTCGGCGGTGGAGCAGCGGGACAGGGCGTCCTCGAAGGCGGCCATGTAGTCGTCCCAGTGCTTGCGCTCCTCGAGGTCGGCCTCGGAGAACTTCCAGTTGCGCCCGGGATCGTCGAGCCGCCGCTGCATGCGGTCGCGCTGCTCGTCCCTGCTGATGTAGAGGAAGAACTTCACCACCCGGGTGCCGTGGTCGCGGAGCATCCGCTCGAAGGCGTTGATGTGGTCGTAGCGGGCCTTCCAGATCTCGGGCGGGGCCAGCTTGCGCACCCGCACCACCAGCACGTCCTCGTAGTGCGACCGGTTGAACAGCCCGATGTGCCCGAGCGGCGGAACGGCCCGGTGGATGCGCCACAGGAAGTCGTGCGAACGCTCCAGCTCGGTGGGCTTCTTGAAGGACGTCACCCGCACCCCCTGGGGATTGATGGGCCCGAACACCCGGCGGATGGTGCCGTCCTTGCCCCCGGCGTCGATGGCCTGCAAGACCACCAGCAGGGCCTGCTTGCTCTCGGCGTAGAGCCGGTACTGGAGGTCGTCGATTTCCTCGATGATTTTGGCCGTCCTCTTGCGCGTGACCTTCTTCTCGAACCCGCCGTCCTCGTCAGGATTCCAGGCGGAGAGGCGGATCTTGCGCCCGGGCCCCACCCGGAAGGCGGCGGTCCAGTCGCGGGCGGCGGCCTTCTTTCTGGGCGACGCCTTCGCGCGGGCGTTCGGCTTGGTCTTGGCGGTCATACGGTCGCTCCTTCGGTTCCGGGGTTCGGGTCGTGCGTGGCGTCGGCGGGCTCGACATGGACGAGGGCATCCTGCACCCGCCAGGGGCCATCGCGCAAGGCGTCGCGCACGGCGTGGGCGATGGCATGCCCGCGGTCCACGGTCAGACCTCCGTCCACCAGGATGTGGATGTCGACCAGCCAGCCCGGTCCGGACTTGCGGATGAAGCACTTCTCCACCCCCATCACCCCGGCCACCTCCCCGGCGCGGGCCCGCAGCGCGTCGTCCAGGCTGCGCGGCCCCGCCTCGTCCATGATCTCGCCGAGGGCGCGGCGGGTCATGGCCAGGCCGTTGCGGAGGATGAACCCGCAGGCGAACAGGGCGGCCACCCGGTCGGCGGCGGCGAAGGCGGGCCCCAGCCCCACCGCCACGCCCACCCCCACCACGGCCGCCCAGGAGGTGATGGCGTCGGACCGGTGATGCCAGGCCTCGGCCAGCAGCGCGGTGCTCTCGATCCGCCGTCCCTCGCGGCGGAGGACGCGGTACACGATCTCCTTGGTGGCGATGACCAGGCCGAGCACGAGCAGGGTCCAGGCGGCGGGGGATTCGACCGCCTCCGCCTGGCGCAGCGAGCGCACGCTCTGGACGGCCAGGGCCACCCCGGCCCCGGTGAGAATGGTGGCCGTGAGCAGGGCGGCCAGCGACTCGGCCTTGCCGTGGCCATACGGGTGGTTGGCGTCAGGAGGGCGCTGGGCCACCCGAAGACCGCCCCAGACCACCGAGCCGCTGATCAGATCGAGCACCGATTCGAACCCATCGGCCAGAAGGGCGAAGGAATTGCCGAGGATGCCCGCGCCCACCTTGATCACCGCCAGAAGCGCCGAGACAATGGTGGCCCGCAGCACCAGCCGACGCCCGCGGATCAGGTCGGCCCGGCCCGGCCGGTCGGACGGTGTACCGCCGTCGGCAGCCGCAGGTCGGCGCCCTGGCCCCTGCACGGACCGGTCGGAGGGGGCGAAGCCTGGCGTGGGGGTCGGGATCGGTTGCATCGGGGAAGGACGGCCTGGGCATGGTGGCCACAGGCCGGAAGACAAGGCAAGGCGGGGGTGCCGCCTTGTCGCCCCATTTCCGTACGTCGCCCTGCTCTGAGACACCATGCTCGCGCCACACGCTGGGGCCACGGCTGGAAGCCGTAGCTACGGTGCCCGGGCACGCGCCACCCGTAGAAACGGCTTTCAGCCGTTTCCTCCAGCGTGCTGTCTCACCCTTCATCCGGCTGAGTCCACCGGCCCAGCGGCCTCGACTGCTCTGAGACACCGCCCTGTCGTAGGTCCGGCTTGTAGCCGGACTCCGGGCGCGTTTGTGTCCGGCTACAAGCCGGACCTACGTCGGCAGCCCGCCCTAAGGCACAGTCTCCTTGCCCTCATCCGGCTGAACCCTGCGGTTCAGCGGCGGGGACTGACACCGACCCCTGACCACTCCCTGAACCCTGAACACTACCAACCCCCGACACCTCACCCCGGCCCCGGGGCTGGGCTCCGGCCTCCGGCCGCGCTACAGTCTGCCCGCAGACCCAACGTCCATGCCCGCTCCC